>NZ_JBQSVL010000005.1:0-90540 GCF_052376215.1 Psychrobacter sp. AOP7-B1-24 | reverse complement strand
GGTACAGGTCAATATAATTTACATAATTACTTCGATCAACATACTCTGCAGCACGAAAAAAATCCCATGGTATTAGAGAAAATATCAACGCAATAAAAAAACCACAGGTCACGACCAGTGTTTTTTTTCTACTTAATGTCAATTTAATACTTTTCATAAATATTCTCATGCTCTACCACGATATTAGCAATCGCGTATTTAGCAATAGACTTTTCCTTTAAATCATTAAGCTTTTCTTTATCACGAAAATATTCACTACTCAGAACATGCTGTAACTTTGTACTATAGTCATTCTTGTCTACACTGACAATTTGATCTTCAGGAATCAGCCTTGCAACCTCGCCAACGTCAGTCGCTAATGTAAAAACATTCAATAGCATCGCTTCAACGACCACATTAGGAAAGCCTTCTGTTTTTGAATGTAGACAAAAAACATCCATGGCTTTTAGGCACTTGGGCACATCACTTCTCTCACCTAGTAATTTAAAACTATCCGTAAGACCATAACCTTCTATCCAAGATAGTAGCTCTTTATTCTCTGCCGTATTATCTCGTCCCACCATCATAAACGTCACATTGGGATAGTCTTTGACTAAAATTGCCGCGACATCTACAAATAATTTTTGGTTCTTAACTGGATTAAAACGGCCTACAGAACCAATAACGATATCATCGGCAGATATACCGTGTTGTTGACGTATGTCCAAGCCATCTGCATCCGTTGCTGTCAGTGCATCAATCTCATAACCATTAGCAATGACCGTCATTTTAGATTCATCGTAGCCTATGCCTACATGATAATCCTTTGCAACATGGGCAGCACACACAATCATTGTTGGAACATGATATGAAAGCTTTGCACACAACTTGCTTAAGTGAACGGTGATCTTTGAAGAGCCTTGTGACACATCAGTAGTACGAATACCCCAGATAATATTTTTTACGCCGATACTTTTGGCAGCCAACCCTCCCAAAAAGTCAGCATGATACATCCATGTTTGTACCACATCGGGATTTAGCTTTTTTAATAACTGTCTAAGACGTAAAAATATTTTAGGAATTGACAATGCAGACCGCATTCCAAGGCTATATACCTCTACGCCTTGCTTTTGCAAGTCTGGTCCAATGACTCCTAAATCCATTAATGAGATTACAGTGTGCTGAAACTTCTCTTTTTTATTACTGCTCAGTACTAGGCGCTTAAGCATGAGCTCAGCGCCGCCTATATGTAATCCTATAATGACGTGTACTATTTTTTTATTCATAGTTAGTCTCAACAAAATCTAATAAACCCTGTGATAGTGCTTCTTCATGTTGAGACTGCTCTTTGACAAACTCCCAATCATTATTATTTCTTACATAGTAACCATCGGACTTTCTTAGTACACTAGATCCAAAGTTTGTACCTTGGTACTCAATCAGATATGAATGGCCATCTTTAACAACGACATCCATTGAAATATAAGGGTTTTTTAATTTATCAAAAACTTCTTTTGCATAATCTAATGCCGGTAGAGGTACATCATGATAAAAAAACTGCTTACTTCCGCTCGCTCTAAAATCTCCTTTCCTTACATCCCTACGCATTGCATAGAAACGCTTACCTACGACCAATATTCGATAATCACATGTCAAATCTTTTATAAAGTCTTGAGCGACAAACCTTTTAAACGGCTTGTAATAGTAAGTATAAATAAGATAGCTGTCTTCTGGTAGCTGGTAAGACCGAACAATGTTTTTTAGTTTTCGTTTCAACGATACGCTGGTATTGGTCTCTACTGCTTTCTTTAAATCTTGTTCACTCTTGATTAAATTGACTCCGCTACTACCAGACCCATCTATGGTCTTTAGTACGTATGGCTGGGGCTGCTTAAATTGGCTTATATCAAAAAAATAACTGCCTTTTAATTCATCGATTCCCAACTTGTTTTTTATAACTTCTTGAAAACCTTTGTTTTCATGAGCCAAAAGAATTTCGTAGTTTGGGATAAGTTTACATTGGTCTTTTTTAAAATATAAAATATCTTTTAAGTAAGACCTTATCTCCTCATTATCAGACGAGGTATATATCAATACATCTGTACTCGAAAAATTGATCTCAGGTATGTCTGTAATACTTATATACCTAACTTCATAACTTTTTGACAAAAATGAACTGGCTAATTTTTTGACGTCTAAAGTGCTCCAGCTATTAGCCGAACTTCCAAAGTATCCATTAGGCAAGGAGGCAAAGTATATTACTTTATTCATTGTTATCTCGTTTATATATAAATTTTAGCTTAAAGAACACACGGCACTATTTATGAATGGGTTAATTAAATCGTAAATAGAGTGATAAAAAACAAATACTACTAATTTTCATGATATTTTTTATGATATTTTCTTATTACTACTAGAGAATTTCTTGTATAAAACAAAGGCACTACAACCCATAAACAGTTGTGATAATGCAATATTCATTGCCCCGCCTATCACACCGAAATTGGTAATTAATGGATAAGACATCAATAAACCCACGATCGAGACGACAAAAGTTATCTTCATAACTGTCTTGTCATACCCTCTCGGTATCAAGAAGTTCGTAGAGTAGATGCTATAAACGACTATACAGGTAACACCAAATGCCAAAATAAGAAATATATTAGAGGACAACGGATCAGATATCCCCATCCATTGAATGATGTATTTATGCAGTATGGTCAAGATAGAAACCACTGCTAGAAATCCCAGCATATATATTTTGCTAAATATATTAAATTTATCCTGTCTACGTACTAAATATGGGAACACGACTGTAGACACGACTGAGTTAAAAACACTTAATACATTCACGAGCTGTCTCACAGCACCAAACAGGCCAACTGCTTGCTTACCAAGTAACATTCCAACCAAAAAGCTGGTGGTGTTGTTATAAAAATTTGGCATAAACTGATTGATAAATAACGGAAACCCTAACTTTAACGTATTGATTACCTTGCTTTTACTTACAGGGTAAACGGATAATTTAAATTCCCTTATAATGATGAAATGAGATAATAACGCAACAAACATGTACCCCAAGCCTAACAACAAAGGATAGAGCCAATAATCCTTTGGTGATTTAACCAATACAAAAACGCCGACAGTAAAGGCACCTTTCACGACCAAATCCAATATAGTGATGTAGCCCATTTTTTCTACACCACGAAAAAACCACTCAGGAAACATGGTTTGACCAGCTAGCATCAAACACATCAATAAATATACTGGTAAGTCTTCTTTAAATTGAGGTACTACCATAATTGCTGGCACTAAAATACTTAGTGAAAACAGTAATAAGTAAAGTTTTGAAGTTTGCGTTTTACTATAAATAAAACTGAGCTGCTTACGGCTGGCTTTATGTTTTGCAATTTCTCGTGTCGCAGATAAATTAAAACCGTAACTGGTTATTGATTGAAAATATGCAACCAGAGATAACCCTAGTACAATCGCACCATACTGCTGGAGCCCTAACACCTTAATAAGATAAGGCAGAGTAACAAACGGCAAAATAGCATTTACTAGTTTGAGTACTGATAATGAAAAGAAGTTTTTCATTAATCGCCTGATGTCTTCAGCTTGCAGTGCAGTGCGGATTTTACTTATCATATTAAACGACAACTAGCAGCTCAAAGACTTAACGTACCAAGGCATGGCTTTTTCAATTCCCTGAATGATATCGAACTGCGGTGCATAGCCTAATGCGTTCTGAATCTTACTGATATCAGCTTGGCTATGACGTACATCCCCAGCACGGAAGTCACGATACACTGGCGCTTGGCTATAACTCACACCGTTATCGCTTAGACTTTCTTTTAGTGCATCAAATAATGTATTGAGTGTGGTACGACCACCGACTGCCACGTTGTATACCTGGTTTTTCGCATCACTACTGGCTGTCGCTGCCAAGATATTAGCCTGTACAGCATTTTCAATAAAATTAAAGTCTCGGCTAGTATCACCATCACCGTTCACAAATACCTCATCACCTTGAATCATAGCAGCCGTCCACTTCGGTATTACTGCTGCATAAGCACCATCTGGCGTTTGGCGCTTACCAAAAATATTAAAATAACGTAGGCCAATCGTATTAAAGCCATAAGTGCGAGAAAACACATCAGCATATAACTCATTGACATACTTAGTTACTGCATAAGGCGATAACGGGTTACCAATAGCATCTTCCACTTTGGGTAAAGCAGGGTGGTCACCATAGGTAGAGCTACTGGCCGCATACGTAAAGCTAGATACTTCGGCATCACGAGCAGCGGTCAGCATATTCAAGAACCCTGAGATATTGGTCTCATTAGTCGCGATAGGATCGGCGATAGAGCGTGGCACAGAACCTAGTGCGGCTTGATGCAATACATAGTCCACACCTGTGCAGGCCGTTTGGCAGTCTGCTAAATTGCGGATATCACCTTCTATAAAGGTAAAGCCTGCCCACTGCTGAGAGCTTACTAGTGCTTGCACTTCATCTAGGTTATGCTGAAAACCTGTGGCAAAGTTATCTAAGCCCACTACTTTTTGATTGAGTAACAATAGCGTTTCAAGTAAGTTTGAACCGATAAAACCCGCTACTCCAGTAATGAGCCATACTTTTTTATCATTTAATAAAGTTTGCTTGATGTCTTCGTATGCTGTCATTGTTATGACCCTTATTGCTTTTTATATGTTGCTTTTTATGTACTGCTGAATGCTGATAACTTATCAGAAAGAGAAAATGTCTATAAACGAATATCAGTATCTGCATTGGCAAAAACATATTTGAGATCATAAAGAACATGCAACTCTTTACCAAAGCTACGAATCGTCTCTGCACCCATTTTAAGAAACTCTTGATGCGCAACGGCTAGAACAATACCGTCATATTCGTTATCGAGCGGCATCTCTATAGGGTTGACACCATACTCATGCTGAGCCGATGCTGCATCAACCCAAGGATCATAAACGTCGACTTCAATATTGTACTCTTGTAGCTCATGCACGATATCGATGACTTTCGTATTACGTACGTCAGGGCAGTTTTCTTTGAAACTTAGCCCTAGTATCAATACTTTGGCACCCTCTACTTGAATACGTTTCTTTATCATCGTTTTAATGAGCTGTGTGCTGACATATTCGCCCATGCCATCATTCAGACGACGACCAGCCAGTATAATCTCTGGGTTATAACCAATCGCCTGAGCTTTATGCGTCAAATAGTAAGGATCAACACCGATACAGTGTCCACCTACCAAGCCTGGGCGAAACGGCAAAAAGTTCCATTTGGTACCCGCTGCCGTAAGCACAGCTTCGGTATCAATATTCATCTTATTAAAAATAACGGCCAACTCATTGATTAACGCAATGTTCACATCTCTTTGCGTGTTTTCTATCACTTTTGCCGCTTCTGCTACTTTAATACTTGGCGCTTTATGCGTTCCTGCTGTGATAATAAGGTTATATACCTCATCGACAAAATCGGCAATTTCGGGAGTAGATCCAGCCGTTACTTTTAGAATATTGGTGACTCGGTGCTCTTTATCACCTGGGTTAATACGCTCTGGGCTATAGCCTGCATAAAAACCTTGATTAAAAGTTAAGCCAGATACTTGCTCTAATACGGGAATACAAACTTCTTCGGTAGCACCCGGATAGACCGTAGACTCATAAACCACGATATCGTCTTGCTTCAGAATACCGCCAATCGCGGTTGATGCTTTTATCAATGGCGTTAGATCTGGTTGCTTATAGTCATCAATAGGCGTGGGTACTGTCACAATAAAAAAGTTACAGTCATTAAGATCTGCCATATGAGCGCTATAGCTTAGATGTTTTGCTTCTGATAGCTCATCATCACTCACCTCTAAAGTATGGTCTACACCTGATGTCAGCTCATTTATCCGAGCGGCATTAATATCAAAGCCTATGACAGGTAGTTTCTTACCAAACTCTACAGCCAGTGGTAAGCCAACATACCCTAGACCAATAATAGCTATTTTTATATTATTTATATTTATCATCGTAATTTTAACAAACCTCTTCGATTTCTTTAATGTTAGGGATAGATTTCACTATTTTTTTGGAGGCATCATCCTCTCGATAACCTGCTACAAAATGCTTAAATTGAGTTTTCAGCCAAACAATATCTTGCTGTTTTGAGCGTTCTATAAATTCGAACAAAATATTTTCGATATCTTCTAAGGGAAAGCTGTGTTCCATTGCCTGCATGATTAACGGATGAAAGGTTTTTTCAATGTTATCTTCGCCAATGATTAGCTCTTCATACAGTTTTTCACCTGGTCTTAAGCCAGTAAAAATAATTTCAATATCACCATCGGGATTGTCATCATCTTTTAGTTCACAGCCAGTCAGACGAATCATACGCTTAGCAAGATCCACAATTTTTACTGGTGCGCCCATATCTAGCACAAACACCTCACCACCAAACGCCATTGCACCTGCTTGAATCACCAAGCTAGCCGCCTCTGGAATCGTCATAAAATATCGGGTTATTTCGGGATGAGTAATAGTGATCGGACCACCCTGCTCAATCTGTTTGGTAAACAGAGGTACCACAGATCCCGACGACCCCAACACATTGCCAAAACGTACCATGCTAAAACAAGTATGGCTGCTCTGTTGGCTAAGGCCCTGACAGACTAGCTCCGCCAAGCGTTTTGATGCTCCCATGACATTAGTCGGTCGTACAGCTTTATCAGTAGAAATTAAAACAAAGGTATCAACACCAGCTGCCATCGCAGCACATGCACAATGATAAGTACCCTTGGTATTGTTGATTGTGCCCTCAAAAGGATTGGACTCAACAATAGGTACATGCTTGTATGCGGCAGCATGATAAATGGTATTTATATGGTGATTTTTGAATATATCGATTAATTTTTTTTCGTTCACCACGCTTCCGATAATACTGACAATCTCAATATCTTGGTATTCAACATTTTCTTTCTTTTTATTTCTAAGCTCTTGTTCTATGGTATACAAGGCATATTCAGACTGTTCATATAACACCAAACACTTAGGTTTGTTTTTAATAATTTGCCGACATAACTCACTACCAATCGAACCACCTGCCCCTGTTACAAGAACACTTTGATTGGTGATGTTTTTTTGTAGCAACTCAGCAACAGGTTCAACGATATCTCGGCCCAGTACGTCCAATATGTCGATAGGTCGTATGTGACTGACCGTCACTCTTTCATCAGCCAGCTCGCGCAAGCTAGGCACGTCGTTTATTTTGACAGAGATATCTGATAACTGATCCATGATTTGTTTTTTACGAGCACGGCCCATAGAAGGCATTGCCAAGATGACCTGTGCCACTTTAAAGGTTTCTATTAATGATATTAATTCGTGTTCAGCATATATTTTTTTACCATGCAAATAAGCACCTGCCAAATGATTATCATCATCGATATATGCCACCACATTGTATTTATAAGAGTGCTTCAAGCTCTCGAATAGCTCTCTACCCGCCTCTCCTGCACCATAAATAATCACATTGTCGCAGCATTCCTTTGTTTTACGCTTTTTATCTGATCTCTGTAGTCGTTTCAAAAAGGTTCGTATTATCAGTCTGCTATTCCACAACCAAATAAAAGATAGAAATAGAAAGATGATAGGTACTGATCGAGGTATCATCGACATTGGGTTTACGTAAATAAGAACTTGATAAACGATAATAAGTAATAGAAACAGCTGTAGTACACGCCCCATTACCGCATCAAAAAACCCCCTAGAAGCCCCTCTATAAAACCCCATAAAATATAAACTGGCGACAGGAATAAATGCATATAACGCCAATGTCATATTGCTGATGTAAGGTGCCACATATCCTTGTCGTAATGCCAATGCCAAAAGTAAGCAAGATATTGATGCAGCATAATCTATGCTAAATAAAATAGAGCATTTGACAAATCTGGGTAATGACAATAAGTATAAAGCGATATATTTCGACCACTGATTCAGCTTATTGGATGACTGATAAGCACTGTTAGACTCTGTTTTTATAAACATAAGACCCACCTACCTAAATTTTATTGATTCTAAGTAATAAACACATAACGCTAACTAGCGGTTTTTACCATACGCGTAACTGTAGTGATAACTGTGTTTATCCATAATACCTTGCTGTATATCATTCAAAATAATGCCATCCACCTGAACATCGGCCTTATTCATTCGCTTGATGGCATACGCCAATTGCCCTTCTGATGAATCGTTGTATCTGGTCACTACTAACACTTTATCCGCATGTTGTGACAGTATGATCGCATCTGACGCGGCCAATATAGGTGGTGAGTCAATGACAATATAGTCATAGCTCGCCATCAGTTTTGCCATTAACTCACCAAACTTATCACTAGCCAACAACGAGGAAGGGTCGTGTGGATGCTGACCACGTGGCATAAAATCAATATTATTGATATTGGTATGATGGACAACACCAGCTACGGTGACATCATCCTGCGAGAAATACTCGGCCAGTCCAGTGGTTTGTTCAATCTTAAATATTTTGTGCAACTCACCCAAACGCATGTCAGCATCCATAATAAGTACTCTTTTATTGAGCTGAGCAAATGCTTCTGTCAAATTGGCTGCAATAAAAGACTTACCTACTTTTGGACTCTCTCCAGATATTAGAATGACCTTGGCCTGTGAGCCTGTATCATCTTGTCCTGGCATGCCAAACATCAACGACGTTCTTAAACTTTTGATGGCTTCATAGCTCAAACTATCTTGGTCAATATAAGTGAGTAACCGGTTAGGGGCTGACTTATTTTTTGTGAGTCGTAGCAATGGTTTGGAACGTGGCACCGTGGCAATAACTGGCACACCTGTCTTAGATTCCAAGTTATCAGGATCTTTAACCACATTACGAAATAAGTTCTTGAACAATACCAACATGGTTCCGAGCATACCGCCCAGTAACATTGCAAGTATCCATATCTGTAACTTTTTGGGAGCAATGGCGTTAAAGCTACTAATCGGTAAATCAATAATACGAGCAAAACCAATCTGTCCTGCTTTGACAATTTTTAACTGCTCATAATTTTTGAGCATAGTAAGATAAATTTCTCGATTGATATTGACGTCTTCCGATAATTTTAAAAACTCTCGCTGTATCTCAGGTAAACGGCCGACGGTCGCATCGATCTCTTTCTTTCTATCATTTAGTACTTTTAGCTGGTCATTAATCTGAACTACTAATGGATGCTCTTCGGTGTAATACGTCGTTAGTTCGGCTTTTTTGAGCTTTAATTCATTGAGCTGACTGTCTATTTGGTAGCTTTCTGTGACTAATAATTCTGCTTCTTTGGCAACATCAATGGTGCCATATTTTTTTCTAAACTCATTAAATGCAACCTCAGACGTTTCAAGTTTTTTCTTGAGCGCAGGAATCTGAGTTTCCATAAAAGTAATCGTTTTAGTCGTCTCTTCAGAACCGCGAGATTGGTTTTGGTCGACATACGATAAAACAATCTGCTTCAAAATCAAACTGACTTGCTTTTGATCTTGCCCTGCCAGCGACATTTGAATGACACCTGTTTGCGGCCCTTTTTCTACCACTGACAATGCACTATTAATAGCACTAATCGTAGATTGTAAAGACTGCTTGGTAATACTAATAGGATATTGAATGCTCGGTAAATCGTTTACCGTGATTTGAATCGTCCCATCAACCCCTTTAAACTTATACGGCTTATTCAACAATCCTTTAAAATTATCACTGCCATTACTAAGTAAAAAACCTGTTTCAGTCCTAACCAAAGTAAATGAACGGTTTAGGTAGGCTTGCGAGACGTCAAACTGGCTGATATTTGCCTGACCTTTATCAGTTTTTAACGCGACGCCTTCAGCCGTATTTATTTGTGTATTAGTACGACTTCTTTTGATTCTATCGATATAACTGACGTTTTGATCATCTAGACGAATACGCAAATGCAATAGATTAACCACTGGCTCTAAAATCATTCGTGATCTGATGAGCTCTGCCTCTGTATCCGCTTTGCTAACTTGTGGTGCCACTAACTCAGAAATATTGCTTCCAAGTGCCGAGATACCTTGATCTTGGTCATCAAGTTGCAACAAGGCATCCGCTTGAAATGTCGGGTTTACATAGCGGCTATACAGCACGCCAATCGTCAAACCCAGTAGCGCAAAAATAACGATCATTTTCCAGCCACGTAATAACACCCAAAGCAAGGCTAATAAGTCAATCTCATCGTTATCTCGATCGCTGACAGATTCTGAGGATTTTTGTGACTCTTTACTCATACACTCGCTACTCAACTAATTTTGTCAGCCCACAGCTCAAGGCTACTAATAATATTTTTTCTGGCAGTCTCGAATGCTGACACATCGTGACCATAAGGGTCTTCAATATCTTTATCTAGCCAATGACCAATTTTGAAGACTTTACCGCGGCAATGTGGCCACTGCGATTCTATCCACTTGGTTTCGTTGGTTGACATAGTCAGAATGAGATCTGCCGCTATTGTCATTTCTTGATTGATCTGTTTAGCAATATGCTTATTTATATCTGTATGATGCGTTGCCATCAGCTCCACAGCTTTTGGATCAGCAGAATGACCAATAACTGCCGATACTCCTGCAGAGTCAATGTGCTTATTTGGGTACTGCTCACTCATAATGGCCGCTGCTATGGGGCTACGGCAAATATTACCCACACAAACCACTAAAATATTGTCAATATGCCATAATATATCGCTTTGCTTATAACCCTGAAATAACATTGATTGCAGAGGTAGAAGGTAATAACGCGCTGATGACTCGGTTCCAGCGTGCCAGACCTGTTGGATCAACATACAAAATATCATTGGGTTGCATATCAAAGCGGTTGGCGAGCGCAAAGCTAGTAATAGTCTGCATATCAACATAATAAATATTGGTGCGCTGATAATCAGGATTGTCACGAACGATATATATCTTAGCTGCGTTCGCGGTATTAGAATCAAGCCCTCTTGACTCGCCTAATGCATGAGCCAAACTCAATCCTTGCTCAGGAATATCTACAGGCTCAACTTTTCCAAACTCGCCCAATACGTAAACCTTATTACGGCTTTGGCTATTCACATGAACTGAGTCGCCATCTCGCAAATAGATTTGGTTTCCTGATGACCCAACCTCTCGCAATGACTGCAAGCCGATGTTGTAACTCTTGCCTTTACGGTTCAATACGATACTGTTTGAATCACCTGTAGCTGTCGCACCGCCTGCCATAGAAATCGCGCCATATAACGAAACAGGCGTATCCGCAATAACAAACTCACCTGGTTGGTTGACCTCACCATCAATAAAGAACTTATTGCCACGATAGTTAACGACCTTCACCTGAGGGTCTGGATATTTTAAATAGCGTTGCAGTTGTCCTCGTAAATTTGCCGTAAACTGAGGCACGCTTATACCGCTAGCCTTAATACGTCCAATAAGAGGAAACTGGATAAATCCTTGTTGATCTACAGGAAACCCTGAAGCATAAGGGTTGCTAGTATTGCTAACACCTGATGGCGTTAGATCTGGATAATCAACCAAATTAATATTTAAAACATCACCTTGGGCGATACGATAGTCGACTCGACCCGATGTCTGAATCAATTGATAAATATCATTATTAATTTTGGGCGCTTGCTTGACTGGTAAAGTCGCTAAATTCAAAGGCTGTATATTAAACTGCAAACCATTTTCTGCTGTAAAATCACCTACAGGTGGTAAATCTCCAGATTTAAGTCCACCACTTACCGTCGTAGCACAACCTGATACAAGACCAAAGACTATGACTAATAGTGAACAAACAATTTTGGAGGAGTGATGCATAATAACGACCTTATCAGTCTCTATAATAGCCAAGAAATATTCAGCTGTTTACTACGATTACATGGTAAAGATACTATAAAGTAACGGCTTACCTACTAACATAAGCGCCTGATATTTAGGCACTATCATTTATAAATATCTCAGATATATTTGATATATTTGATATATGGAGCACTCAAATATATAATCTAACAATCATTAATAGTGCGCTTGTTCGTTTTTTTGAGAGATAAAATAACAACGCTATTATCCGCCTAAGTGAATATAATAACAAGACAAAAGTTTTATGACAATCAATGATTTATTATTAATATGTATATTAAATTGTATTGTTGTTTTTTATAAATATAATAAAAGCAGTTATTCGAAGTTATCACTTACTATCTATCTGAAATATATGTCAATGAAATACAATCAAGCATAATATAGTCGCACCTAACTCTATAATTTCTATATAAATATTCCGTACGCAACCCATCATAATAATTTGTAACTCTGCTGATAAGTAGTGCTAAATAACGTATAATACTCAATCCAATTTTTTACATTGAGAAATGTAAACCCACCGACTCCAGGAAATCATTATGAAAGACGAAAAACTACAAAAAGCCCTTGCCCGTATGGGGCTTGGTTCACGCCGTCAAATGGAAGAAGTTATCAAAGCCGGTCGCGTCACTGTGAATAACGGTCCAGCAACCATTGGTGATCGTGTCGAGCAAGGCGATGAGATTCGTGTTGATGGTCGTCAGATCAAATACACCTCTGAAAACGAAAAGCGTCGCCGTGTTATCGCTTATTATAAGCCTGAAGGCGAAGTCTGTTCTGCCAAAGATCCAGAAGGCCGTCCAACCGTTTTTGAACGTTTGCCAAAGCTAACCCATGATCGCTGGGTCATGGTCGGACGCTTGGACATTAATTCAACTGGCCTATTATTATTTACCAATGATGGTGAAATGGCGCATCGCTTGATGCACCCATCTAGTGAAGTCACTCGTGAATATGCCGTACGTGTATTGGGTGAAGTGACGCCTGATATCGCCCGCACACTGACTGCTGGCGTCATGCTAGAAGATGGTGTAGCACAGTTTGAAGACATCAAAGAAGGTGGTGGTGAAGGTGTCAATAAGTGGTATCACGTCCAGCTAAAAGAAGGGCGTAACCGTGAAGTACGTCGCTTATTTGAGTCACAAGGCCTAAAAGTAAGCCGTCTACTACGCACCCGCTATGGTACGATTGCTCTGCCAAAAGAGCTGCGTACCGGTCGTTTCTTAGAACTGGATAGAAAAGACATCAATACCTTGACAGACTTAGTAAGCTTGCGCCCACGTTATGGTACTGGTCTGCATGGTGCGGCTAAAGAGAAGCAAGAACGTATCAGAAGCAAGCCGCTTAAAGCGCGTCGCACTACTGATAGTCGTAGCGACAATCGCAAAAGCAGTGCAAAACCTAAAAGCAGTGCTAGTCCTGCCAGCCGTGGTACACGTAATACCCGTGATCGCAACAATAAACGCTAAGTAATCATTATGTTGAGACTCTTATCGTTTTAAAGCTATATGTTTAAAGTGACACACAAGAAAGCAGCTAATGATTATTCATCATTGGCTGCTTTCTTGTGTGTATTTTATAGTAAGAGATGATAAGCCTGACGACGTAGGCTTAGCTATCGTGACTGTCAATATACTTTTTCATAGCTCGTAATTCTTGCAGCTGCTGTGTGTCTACTTGCGCCAATAACTGATCCAAACGTTGCTCAATATTATTGAAAACACTCTCTAATAGCTGATTGGCTTCCACTTTTTTTTCACTACTCATCACATTATCAGTGCTTTTATTCATAGTAACTAGCTGGTTGTGACTGGCAAGCATTTCAGGCAGCCGAGTGTACAACATCTTATTCAGTACAAACTGCTGTTCTGTTACCACAGATCCTTTATGCTGATCTTGTCGTGTTTTTTGATAAGATTGATAGCTATTAACTTTTTCATCGATACATTTTAGTTGGCGCAGTTGCTGCTCTGACAAGTTTTGCAAATATTTTTTATTTAAATTTAGTTGCTGCCAGCTTAATTTAGATAATGACAGTGGCGCAGCATCATTCTGATAAACAAGCACTCCAGGGGTAATACCGACTGCTTTATGGAAAGCCTGCCAACCTTTTTTCCCCAAGTAAAAAGCGGTGACCGTCGTAACGATTGCAGCCCCGATTAAGATACTCATATACACTCACTATTTCTTATTTATAACACTCTCATTTATCCTATTAGGCTCTCGCATGAATACTACGTCATTCACAAGGTGATGTCCTTGGCTTTAGCGCTACTAGAAGACTTAGTAGTAGGTGCTTCAATAGTAGATATGCTGCTATCAGCAGTCTTATAGCCGTTGATGACTGAATCAGGAGCTGGATTATCAAAGCGTTTTTGTAGATAGCGGTTGGTTGCTAATAGCTTTTGACCATCTTGATGATATGAGGCATTAAGTAAATCATCAAACTGAGTATCAACTGTCTCAAGCACCTCTAGCAGCGCCTCTTTCCCCGTAACATTAGAATGCTTAATTTTAGTCGTGTCAGCGATTCCGTTGTCTATATCATGTAAACGGCGGTAATCAGCCACAGCAAGTGGTACATGCCTATCCATTAAGTTTTGAATCATGATATAGGTTTCACTGATAGTATCTTTATCATCAATTTTTCCATCATTATTGGTATCGCCATAAATGACACGCAGTTTCTCACCTTTTTCATTGATTTTAGTAAGTGCCATTTTAACTTCCACTGGCAAGCTTTTTTCGGGAATATAGCCCAACTGCGGCATGGCCTCATACGCTAGCATCTTAGGAGCAGTGACTTTTTTGATGGTACGATATCCTAGATATAACCCAGCTATAGGTAACAGTCCATACAAAACAAATGCAAAGAGCATTGCAGTAACTTGGGTCATTAAAATGTCCTCATTATTTAGAAAAATTGCTTGGTAATTTTATTGTTGTTTTTGATTTAGGGCGTATCATCAATTAAGTGATACTACCTATGCATTCTGCATGCAGCTGCCCTGTACCCGTTTTAGACTTCTTTGACTGTATATAGAATCAGTTATTAACTTTGTGTACGGCTTTTGACATAACGATGCGTAGAGGCTAGACGGTTCATCACCGTTTGGTGTAGCTCATCTAACAGCTCGTCAAGCTCGTAATCAATCTCTAAAAACAAATCAGTTAACATGTCACCGGCGGTCATCTTGCCTTGTAATGTGTTGTTTTTGGTGCGATGCGGGCTGAACCGCTGCAATTGCTCATAATGATGTAATGCTTCTGGAATACTTTCCGACACCAGCTTGTCGATGACGAACTGACGCTCATTATGCTGCTGTTGCTGCGCCTCATTAAGTTCACTACTCCATTCACGGTAGCGCTTTAACTTACCGTTGATTCGGTCTAGTATCGCGACAGCCTCAATCGGCATGGCATTTAGGGTGGCCTCGTCGACCACGTCAATAAGCTCAGTCATAATCGGACAGCGTCCATGTTTGAGATACCATAAGGTATCTGGGTCAAAAGGAGGTCTATTGGTTGGGCGCATTTGAGCACGATTGGACAGGTATCTATCGGTCAAAGGCGTGGGGGTTCGGATATCACTCACTTGCGCCAATGCATCACAAATACGGTTGGCACGCTCGGGCGGCGTCAGCGGAGAAGACTTATGGTTAGTTTGCTCGCCTCCATCAACACTTCCATCATCAGCATTGTTAGTACCAACACTATCAATATTAGCGGCCTCTAATTCTATTTCTTGACTGGCGCCCAATTCCTGAGCGTTCTTGGCCGCTTGTGTTGGCAGGTCATCGGATTCTTGTCCAAATGACTGGAATATTCTCGTCAAACTTACTACCATGACCTACCTTGCCTCTTATCCCACGCACTCACATTGTGCTCGTATTGCATATATTGATTCAATAACGTATCTTAACAGCTTTTTTTGGCACTGCCAGTAAGCAAAGTGTCAATATTCCTATGCCTTAAACACATCTATTCTCTGAATGATGAGCCCATTATGATGAATGTGACCGATTATACCTCTGGCTTTTTACTTGGACTATCGCTTATCTTAGCGATTGGCTCACAAAATGCCTTTGTACTGAAGCAAGGTATCAAACGTGAACACATATTTTTTATCTGCCTATTCTGTGCCGTCAGCGATGCACTATTAATCTCAGCAGGTGTTGCTGGATTTGGCGCGGTGACAGCTCGTTATCCACATGCGGTAGATATCGCCAGATTCGCAGGTGCGCTGTTTTTGCTGGTTTACGGGCTACAAAGTTTGTACGCCAGTATTCGACACTCACATGCATTAACAGTGGATGGTCAAGCCGTTACCAGCTTAAAAAAAGCACTGTTATTGTGTTTTGGCTTTACGTGGCTCAATCCACACGTCTATCTAGATACATTGGTACTCGTTGGCATGGTTTCAACAGGTGCTAGTAGCAAACTGGCATTTGGTGTGGGTGCCGTCAGTGCATCGTTCTGTTTCTTTTTTGCCTTAGGTTATGCTGCACGACTGCTTCGACCATTATTTTCCCAACCAAAAGCATGGAATATACTCGACGGATTGGTCGGCATACTGATGCTGTACTTAGCGTGGCACTTATATAATAGTTAATATAGTCAATCCTCTATAAATTGGATACGGTGTCAGGCTTGCTTAGTCTACGAGTTGTAGTATTTTCACTCGCCTTCCTTGTATCCAAATTATATTGAACCGACTATGGTTAATATGGCCGCTATATATACCATTCACAAAAAAAGCCAAACACGCTGAAACGTATTTGGCTTTTATCTTTTTAGACAATAATCATTGTTAACGATGCTACTTATTTACGACGCTTTTTTACGATTTTTGGGCTTCACAAGCGACATATTCAAAAAGTGCTCAAGCGAATCATCAAGCACATCCAACCACGGCTCTGGTAATTCAGGGGATAACGTACCCGTCAATGTCGAACGATAACCTTTTTCTCTAAAGGTCATGATATTGTCGGTTTTGTCTATTTGCCATTCTTTTAAGATATCACCCTGCTTTTCTACCGCAAACTCTGGGTAATCTGTTGCATTGGTCAAATCACGAATATAGGCGGCTTGAAAGTCAATGGAATCGCTAACCGTCGCGCACTTAGCATACGTTGCCACCCATTCTTGCTCGTCTGCTGTACGTGTCGCCAAATCAGGTATTTTAATATCACCCATAATCACATCACGGGCATACCACGCTTGTGCATCAAACATATTAAAGGTGAAATACTGATCCTGCATACCCAAATAAATAAGCTTTGGATTGGGCTGCCAAAAGATACCTTTATATAAATTCTTAGGATACAAGCAATTATGCGTTTGCAGACGTAGCTCATCTGGCATAAACGGGAAATGGAACAAATACCCTGTACACATAATAATGGCGTCAAATTTTTGGCTCGTGCCATCGGCAAAGTGCGCCACATCATCTTCAAAATGAGTCACTAAAGGCACTTCCTTAATACCATCAGGCCAATCGTAACCTAAAGCTTGGGTCCGATAGCTGATAGTGACTGATTTGGTGCCGTATTTATAACACTGCGTACCGATATCTTCGGCTGAATAACTGCTACCAATCAGTAAAATATCTTCGTCTTTGAATTCCAATGCGTCACGGAAATCATGCGCATGGAGGATGCGACCTGGGAAAGTTTCCAAACCTTGAAAATACGGCATGTTTGGCGTTGAGAAATGACCAGTCGCTACCACGACATAATCAAACTCTTCGACCTCTTGCTCATTGGTTTTATGGTTCATCACTGTCACAGTGAATTTTTGCGTGTCATTGTCAAATGCTACCCAACGTACAGGGCACTCAAAGCGAATATATTTTTGGATGTCTTGCTTGTCGATACGACCCATGATGTAGTCTTTTAGCACTTCACGTGGTGGGTATGAAGGGATGGCTTCACCAAAGTGTTCATCAAATGAATAATCTGCAAATTCTAAGCACTCTTTTGGGCCATTCGACCACAAATAGCGGTACATACTGCCGTGAACAGGCTCACCGTTTCTGTCTAAACCGGTACGCCAACTATAATTCCACATACCGCCGATGGCATTTTGCTTTTCATAACAAACTATCTCAGGTAAGTTTTCAGCACCAGCCAATCGGGCCGCTTCGAAAGCGCGTAATTGTGCTAAGCCACTTGGACCTGCGCCTAAAATAGCAATTCTTTTATTACTCAAAGTTAGCTCCTATAGTATTAATTGTCTTTATAATCTAACATATTTTTATAGGTGATGTTTATTCTCAATACTTTTGGTGATTTATCGCTATTATTTTAGGCATAGCTACGCTGTAAAAAATGTTTTTTTTAATCAAATTCTCGGTTTTGTAATAGTCAGGAAGTAGTAAAAGGCAACTGACAACTCATCTTAATTGACAGTTTTTTGATATATTTTTGATATTAGTTCTTGATGTTAGATTTAACTGATGACCAATTTAAACTGATAACTAGCTTTAACGAACAGTAGGCTGTCATTTTTTCTACAGCCTGAAGGGTGAAAGGATAAAAATTGACGCTGATATGATACACAAAGCCATTATGCCAAACTAGGAAACAAAGTACGTAATGCGTTTACGATGATTTCGATAGAGACTGCAGCCAGTAGCATACCCATAATTCGACTCATGATGTTAAGCCCTGTATCTCCTAACAAACGGCTGATGCGACCTGCGGCCATTAATGCTGCATAGCAAAACAAGCTAATAAACAGTCCAGCAATCATGATGGCAGATACTTCCTTCACACCAGAGACTTGGGCAGAATAAATAATAACCGTGGAAATACCACCAGGTCCAATCATCATCGGAATAGCAAGAGGAACCACAGCAGCTGCCATCGAAGCTGGTGAATCTTGTACATGATCGACATCGAAGTTTTCTTGGTCAGGCTTAACTGGATTGCCTTCACCATTCATCATATTGAGGGCAATTAGAAATACTAAGATACCACCTGCCAACTGAAACGAACCTATCGAGATACCAAGTGCGTTTAGTAAAACCTCACCTGCTACGGTAAAAAAACTGATTGTGATAAAAATCGTCAAGCAGGCAACACGCGCAACTTTACGTCGATTATTCATTGAATAACCGCGGGTTAAATCCAAAAATAACGTCAAGGCGCTAAACGGATTAATCAATACCAAAAAGGCTAAGATTATCTTGATGATTTCAGTATTCACTGAGCACTCACTTGTTTATTTGAGATACAACTGCTGAAAAAATTAAGGCCATCGTGCGAGTGCAACGATGACCCAATAAACGGTGAAAATAGCATTGTGGCTTATATTGTAGCATAGGGAGATAAGCCAATTAAATCATTAACTTTATGTATAGTCAGTCCTAAATAAAAGAGATACATTTTTCTTGCTTGCTGTGCCTACGCAGACAGAGGCTGCGAAAAATGTAACCCGTATCGCTGTATTTATTTTATAGTGGATCACCTATAGTTATATTATCTATGCATGAAAGTCCAAACCAATATCTAGTGCCGTGCTACTGTGCGTTAGGTAGCCCATAGCAATAAAATCCACACCTGATTGGGCAGCCGCTTTAACGGTATCTGGAGTGATACCACCTGATGCTTCAGTCTTAGCTCGACCTTGGCACATAGCCACAGCTTGTGATAATAGCTCAGGTGACATGTTGTCCAAAAGAACCAAACTCACCCCAGCATCTAATGCTTGCGCTAGTTGCTCTAAAGTATCGACTTCTACCTCAATGGGAATGAGATGACCTGCAAAACTTTGGGCTTGCTGAATGGCTTTTTTTATATCGCCAGCAATGGCAATATGATTGTCTTTGATTAAGATAGCATCATCTAATCCTAGACGGTGATTACGCCCGCCACCGCATCGTACTGCGTATTTTTGGACAATACGTAGGCCTGGTATGGTCTTACGTGTACAGGTAATCTGCGCTGGATAACCAACCACGCTATCTACAATTTGTCGGGTCGCTGTCGCAACCCCACTAAGATGAGTCATAAAATTAAGCGCCGTGCGTTCTGCCGTTAGCAGATGACGCGCATTACCACGAACGCTAGCCAATACGGTACCAGCGTCAACCAGCTCACCATCATCAACCTGAGCGGTAAACTCAATCTGAGCATCAACCAGCGCAAAAGACAAACGTGCCAAATCCATACCGCATATCACACCTGCCTGCCGCGCTCTAATCTCTAGTTGAGCTTGCATATCATCAGGGATCGTGGCTTGGGAGGTCACATCACCGCGCCGACCCAAATCTTCGGTTAAAGCAGCTTCTACTAGAGGTATAAGCAATACGTCATTTAATGCAGGTTCTTTGTTACTTGTCATAGGTAACCCTTAATATAATGCTGCTATTCAGTTTTATTAAACTCAAAGTGAGCATAAATATAACGTAAAGTTCATGACCCTGCAAGAAAATGACACTATTTCATGTGGCTGATAAAACCAATAGACATAGAGCACGATAGTAGTTTAGGAAGTGCAATAATATTTGAGTGTTTATTTTCGCTTAGGCAATTTGCTATCCATCAATAAACTTTGTAGCTCAATATCATGGCAGAACCGATAAAGCTTGGCAGGACGACCACGCTGCGCACTACTACTCTCTCCTGTCTCTGTTACTAGATTCTGAGAATCTAGTAGACGGCGAAAGTTTTGTTTATGCAAACGCACTCCTGATAGTGCTTCCACGCTCTGCTGTAATTGCAACAAGGTAAAGGCGTCTGGCATTAAACCAAAGATAAGCGGGCGATATTCAATCTTGGCACGCAGCCTTGAGATAGCAGTGGCAATCACTCGGCGATGATCATAGTACATCGGCGTGCCTATTATCTGTGCCCAGTCTTTTGGCAGTTTTTGTGGCTGGTAATAAGTAGACTCCGGAATCAGCCCTGCCTCATAAAGCATCTCGTAGCGCAGTAACACATGTTCAGCAACCCACTCTCTACTGTCATGGATATGCTCGCCAGCATTTTTATTAACAGCTTTTGTGTTTTCAATACCATGATCTGCTAAAAACCTCTCACTCAACCCCCAACACAAGCCAATACGCTGCCGACGGCGCTGCTGATCAACTGAATCTGACATACTATTTGCCCAGCTCAATAATGCCGGTACAATAAAATCCATAATGATACTTGGCATACCATCTAGATGATTTTCCCACGGGAAATAATCATACCAATCTCGCCATACTGCCTTGCTTTGCAGCTGCTGCGTTTGCGTCTCTTGCACCAATCCCAAGTAACTCACATAGACCAACGCATGACCATCGACGTTACGCCTATTGGTATCGACAAAGGTATATAACTGCTCCAAATAACCCAGTGGCTGCTGCGTCTGTTCTTCTACCCACTGCCGTACGCCAGACTGTAGCGAGCGATGTAAAGGCATGAGTGGTCCATTAGGCAACAATTTACCTTGATCAACTGTGAGTACTCGTGCCGTATGATCTGTAATCGCAACTAGAACCGCAACGACCTCAGTGGTTCCGCTACCCTGCTGATGCGCATGTGAATAAGACAACGTCATGATTTTAGTAATTATCCTTTTATCTTTTAGCGTGCAATAAACTTTATCTTTTAACGTGCAATAAAAAGTCCATCACACTTATTATTTATCGTATGACTTAGTATAGCGTGAATCTATAACTATCACAGTCTACCGTTGTAAACATCAACTGCTAAAAGAACATCGACGGCTAAAAGTGAGAAGTGAGAGAAAGCATTTTGCACAAATACATACTCTATTAAAAGGAGTATATAAAAAACCACTTGTATTTATGCTCAAAAAGAGCATAATTAAAAACCTATCAATACGATGTCTTAAATTGGACTAATTTGGCACAGCCAATCGTATTTTGAGGTTGATATCACTTTTAGCGGCAGATGACTTGTCGTTACTGCACTAGAGGTTTGTACTTATGAAAACTTATCCGTATGACGCACCCATCATGAGCCATGATAATCATATTGCCGCACGCATGAATATCGAATATGCCAAAGCAAAAATGCCAGCAGATCTGCCACGATCTGAGCGTTTGGTGGTTGAGGCTAATATCAAGAAACTGCTAAAAGAACACAATGCCGTACTGGTCGCACATTATTATGTCGACCCTTTTATTCAAGATTTAGCATTAGCGACTGGTGGTTGCGTTGGTGACTCACTTGAGATGGCACGCTTCGGTCAAGCACATAGCGCACAGACATTGGTAGTCGCAGGTGTACGCTTTATGGGCGAATCGGCCAAAATACTGAGTATGGAAAAGACGGTACTGATGCCAGATTTAGAAGCCGAATGCTCGCTTGATTTGGGCTGCCCTGTTGATGAATTTTCCGCATTCTGTGATGCCCATCCTGAGCGTACGGTCGTGGTCTATGCCAACACCAGCGCTGCGGTCAAAGCCCGTGCGGATTGGGTAGTGACATCATCTGTTGGTATCGATATTGTCCGCCACTTACATGCCCAAGGTGAAACCATCATTTGGGGCCCTGACCGTCACTTGGGCAAATACATTGCGCGTGAGACTGGTGCAGACATGCTGCTGTGGCAAGGCTCTTGTTTAGTACACAATGAATTCAAAGCTACTGAGCTGTTGCAGTTAAAAGAAGGATATCCAAACGCTAAGGTATTAGTCCATCCTGAGTCACCTGATAGCGTGGTGGAGCTTGCCGATGTGGTCGGATCCACTAGCAAATTATTAAAATCAACTTATGAGATGGATGCCGATACCTTTATTGTGGCGACTGATTTGGGTATCTTGCACGAGATGCAAAAACGCTCACCAAACAAACGGTTTTTAGCCGCACCAACCGCAGGCGAAAGCGCCAGTTGTAAGAGCTGTGCGTTTTGTCCTTGGATGGCAATGAATGGTCTAAAAGGTATTGAACAGTGCTTAACGCAGCGTAGTGGTGAAGTATTGATGACGCCTGAGCTGGCAGCAGCAGCTAGCAAACCTTTACAACGTATGCTTGATTTTGCCGAAGCACAAAAGCAACAAGTCGCTGCCAGTGGTGACATCATAAAAGACCGTGCGCTATTCGCTAACGTTGGGGCAGCCTAGTATGAGCGCGGATAATATCAAGCAAACAGACGTGCTAATCATCGGTGCAGGACTGGCTGGTTTAAGTACTGCGCTATCACTACCAAAATCACTAAGCATCATGGTACTGAGCAAAGCCGATCTAGAGGTTTGTTCAAGTCATTATGCGCAAGGTGGTATTGCGGCCAGTTTGGATAAAAACGACTCGGTTACCGACCATATTAGCGATACGCTCATCGCTGGCGCAGGATTATGTGACGCCAATAATACCACTGATATCCTCAGTGCAGGACAGCAAGCGGTTCAATGGTTATGTGAGCAAGGCGTTCCCTTTACGCCGACCCTACAGCAAGATGCTACATCACCAGCAGATAGCATGTTGCAGTCTGAAAGTTTAACGACCAGTAACTTGCATTTAACCAAAGAAGGTGGGCATGGCTGTAGACGAGTCGCCCACGCTGAGGATTCTACTGGGCGACATGTTATGGAAGCCTTGATCATAAAAGTGAAAGCAGCATCCAACATTACCATACTGCCTCATCATGAGGCGTTAAGTCTGCTGACGGACAATACATATAGCCGCTGCCAAGGGGCACTTGTTTTTGATCATAACAACCAACGTCAGCTTACGGTTTATAGTCAGGCTGTCGTACTGGCCAGTGGCGGCTTGGGACAGCTATTTAAACGAGCTAGTGCGCCAAATGTCTGTGTCGGTGATGGCGTGATGATGGCGTGGCAAGCAGGTTGCCGATTGGCAAACTTAGAGTTTATTCAATTTCACCCGACAGGACTGGCATTAGGCGATAGCAGCTTTTTAATCTCTGAAGCACTGCGCGGTGAAGGTGGACGGCTGTATTGCCCGCAGACAGGCAAACGTTTTATGCTCGATATTGATGAGCGCGTAGAACTAGCGCCACGAGATATCGTCGCAAGAGCAATCGCTGAGCAAATTAAAAACAATGATATGGGCTACGTACACCTTGATGTTAGCCACCTACCGACAGATTTTTTGCAAGCGCATTTCCCACAAATTTATCAAACCCTCTTAACGCTTGGCATTGATATTGCGACAGCGCCTATACCAGTGGCTCCTACCGCTCATTATAGCTGTGGTGGCGTGGTTACCTCTGCCAATGGTTTGACTGATGTCATTGGTCTTTATGCCGCAGGCGAAGTGGCGTATACAGGCTTGCATGGAGCAAACCGTTTAGCCAGTAATTCACTGTTAGAGTGCGTGGTGGTTGGACGAAATAT
This sequence comes from Psychrobacter sp. AOP7-B1-24, assembly GCF_052376215.1. Lineage (NCBI taxonomy): Bacteria > Pseudomonadati > Pseudomonadota > Gammaproteobacteria > Moraxellales > Moraxellaceae > Psychrobacter > Psychrobacter sp. AOP7-B1-24. The sequence continues at coordinate 66,323 of NZ_JBQSVL010000005.1, read as the reverse complement.
CGCCGCTGATTTGCCGCGCTATTTAGCAAAAACATCTGAACTAAATCCTTTGCCCAATAACACACACCCATCTCAAGTCTTAGCTGATGCTTGGACACCACCTGTAATTGAAAACACTCAGTCAATTATCGTTCCTAATAGCACACCGTCAGCCCCCAACCTACCTGATCATTATAGAGCTAGACGATACTGCCATTCTAATACTGCAATCACCGAAAAAACAGCTGCATTAAAGCGATTGATGACAGCCAATATGGGTATTACTCGTGATGCTGAGCAGTTAGAAGACGCACTTGTACAGATACAACAATGGCAACAGTGGCTAGCAAAACCTGATTTAGGTGCTATTCATAGCAGTGCCAATAACGCTAACCGTAACAACCATCATAATGAGATAAATAGAAAACAAATATCTATAAAAATAGACGCATCCCCTGCCTCTACTCCACTCTCACATTTCCAATTAGCAAGGCAATTACAATTGGCGACATTAATCGTTCAATCGGCTTATCAACGTCTTGAAAGTCGCGGTGGTCATTATCGAAAGGACTACCCAGATATAGCGACTATTCCTCAGGTAAGTGTGCTTGAGCCGTTATTAGGTACGAGAGAAGGTAGCATTAATTGGTCGATTCAGCCTATAATCAACCAGTCAGAATCTAGCACAATAACTGCTATCTAAAAGTAGACTGAGCGGTTCTGACAGCGTATCCAATTTATTTGGAATTGATTACACCTTTTAAAGTGCTGAAAATATGTCTACTGATCTGCTGTTTGTCATCGGACTCATGACCGTTGTAAGTTTAGTTTGGGGGATGCTTGCCCTACCTCGCCTGCGAGCTCGCCTACCTAAAATTTATCTGATCACCCGCTCGTGGTGGTTTATGCTGACTGCGCTATGTCTATGTTATATCGTTGCTAAGCTAGAGTATCATGAACCATACGCTCACTATCATCCTTACCAGTGGCTACTCATTGCTTTTTTTGTTTTAATCGGTCTACGCGGATGCTACGAGCTTCAACGCTTATGGTGCTTAAATGGCAAAGCGGGTCTCATTCGTAAACTACAGGCGCGCGGACTACAACCCAAAAACGGCATTGATGAGAAACAGTCAGCTCCTATCTCAGCATCTATCGATGCATCTGCACATTTAAATATATTAGACATCGTCTTTAGCGCTGCTTTTATTTTACTGATCATCAGCCTTATCGCCTTACAACAACTAACCTGGCAACGTGAGCAATATGGCGTATTGCTGTTTGTACTATTTGCCAGCCAATTCAACGATATTGCTCAATATCTATGTGGACGATTGCTAGGCCGAAAATGGTTTAAACGAGGCCTTGCCCCAACCATTAGCCCAAACAAAAGCATTGAAGGCGCTATTTTTGGCAGTTTTTGTGCGGCTATATTGGCTTCGTTTCTAGGATTATTACTCACGCCTTTTAGCTGGTGGGTTTGCTTACTGGCAGCCTACAGCTTGGCTGTGAGCGGTATTGCGGGGGATTTATTAGAATCAGCATTTAAGCGCCAACATGGGGTAAAAGACACTGGTACGATGCTGGCTGGACATGGTGGCGTATTAGATCGGGTGGATAGCTTACTAATTGGGGTGCCGTTATTTACCTTGTTCTACTGGATATTTGGATGAGCGGTCTATTTTTGATTAAGACAATGCTTGGTTAAGCAGGCTTATCTAGCTTACTGCGTAATATCCAGTTGAGCACAGGCTTAGGTAAATGGTTTAGCGTGCGAGTAATGTAGCGCATCGATTTTGGAAACACGGCCAACTCAACATCGTCGTCAATCGCTTTCATGATATTTGTTACCGCTGTTTGCGTACTCATAATAAATGGCTTGTGACTGGCATCACCATCATTCAAATCACGCAATGCTTGGGTATCGATATAACCTGATGCAATGCAAGTCACTTGAATATTATAAGGGTCAAGCGCCAATCGATAAGCACTGGCCGTCGCTATCATCGCGCGTTTGCTTTTGGCATAAAGACTGGCATAGGGATAGTTGAGCGTACCCGCAATGGATGCCAAGCAAATAAGGCTTGGCTTAAGGTTATTAGTGGCGTTGTTGTGAGTGGCATCATTGTGAGTAACGTTGCTATTAGTAATATTGTTATTAACGACATCGATCGGCTGGCTTTGCTGCTTTAACTGCTTGCTGGCCCAGCTAAATACCTGCTCAAACGCTTGCAGATTAATCGCTAACATCTTATCACTGTCTACTTGATTCAACTGATGCGTACGCTCATTGGTATAGCTGCCCGCACTATAAACCAGTCTGTCAAAGCGTATGCTCGATAACCTCTCTAGTAAATTCTTTATTTGAGTATCATCAGTCAACTCACAAGCATAAGTCCTGATAGTCGGATACTGGCTGTTAATATGCTCTATCTTTGCCATGCGACGCCCAACCACGCTCACCTGCCAGCCAAGCTGCAAATGATGCACCGCCAGTGCCAAACCAACCCCACTTGTACCGCCTATAACTATAAGATGCGGCGCGTAGTTTTTGTCGGTATCTTCTGCATGATTTTTCATAATTTATGCTGCTGTATGTAATCGATAGTACGCTGATAACCATACTGCCATTGCGCCTGCATTTGCTGCACAAAGCCATCATAGTCAGCATGTATCAGCTCGACGGTCATTTGCTGTAGATTAAAACGCTTATGCACATTTTGACCCGTCAGCTGCTGAGCATTATCGGCAAATGGTAGCCAATGGGGCTGTGTGGACTTTGACGGCTCGGATTTGGACAATGCAGATTTCGATTGATAACTATGTACGGCGGCCAAGCGCGCATTTGGGTCAAAACCAAAAACCCGTTTAATGGCAGGTGCAGCAAGCCACGCATCGTAACCATCCTTGGTCTCTGCAAATACCGTTTCAGCCAACTGACAGGCCAGCTCAATAGGCGTGAGGTTAATCACGCCGCCTAAGCACCAGCCAAGCTTTGTAATATGGGTGGGCGGTAAATAATACATGTCTGCCATAGAAGCACGAACCACTGACTGAATATCCCATTGGGTCAGGAGCTTAACAGGCGGATGTATCCGCTCACTGGCAAAGGCGTGCGCAGGTGATGTTAGCTGTTCAGCAGGCAGGTCTGACAGATAATCTGCCAAACGCAGCGGTGCAAACAACAATTCTTGCAGTTTTAAATTATCATTGGCTAGAGCATCAGCCATATTGCTATCGAAAGGCATTGAATACAGGCGGCTAGCGATAATGGCTATCTCTGGCGTTGTGTGATTCGCGTTAAAGTCACTCTGTCCACTAGAAGCAAAACTAGATAGCTCATCAAGCCATTGCTCCTCATTATCAATACGAAACATCGCCAATTGTTGCAACTCATCTAGGAGTCGCGCATAGCTGTCTGCCTGTCGATGCTGCTGTGCTTTAGATGCTTTACGTGACAACCCCAAACGTTTGAGCGCATGAGTCATATAGCGTATTTTTGCACGCTTGCCAGCCTCATCAGGGGTGACATGGCGAATCGCTTTGATAACTGAATAGAGCTCACGGCTGTACATCAGCTCTTGCAAGTCTTTAGGATCAGACGCTAGCTTGACCAGATAAGCGGCTAAGCTTCCACCGCAAGTACCAATAATCATATCTGGCTTTAGGTCATGCTCGACCAACGCCGCATAACTACCCAGATAATAGCCAAAACGTGAGCCACCTCCAGAAAAAAGCTGCACACGCTCATAAGGCTTGGTATGGTTAGTAGTCATGTGTTATTTATCATCGATTGGTGCAGTTTTAATCGCCAATGACACCGTAAAGATACCAAAACGATCGATACGCATGGCAACCTTTTTAAAGCCAGCACGCTCAACCAATTGATCCATCTCCGCTTGTGAGCGACAGCGCATTACCCAGCTGCTACCACGATGGTTGTTTAAGGTTTTACTGATGAATTCTTGCTCGGGGTGCCACGGCTGGTTGGTATAAATCAAATAACCATCCGCTTTTAAACTGTCATAAATCCCAGCCAGTGCTGTTTCAGGTAGCGTATTGTCAGAAAATAATTCAAACACACCTGAGCTAATGGCAATATCGAAACCTTTATCAACCTTGCTGCTGCTCGTTTTTTCTACCTGCTGATAACTGGCTGCGTCAAACGCATCCTTTTGACAAGCGACGACTCGATTAGTAATGGCTAAATTAGAGGCTTTCGCTTGCAGTGCTTGGATATTATGCATCTCATAATCTCGTAGCTCCGCATGCAAATCGGTAAACTCAGTCAATAAGTCAAATGCGTAGAAACCATGACCACTGGCAATATCTAACAGTTTTGGTTGATATGGTTTAGTGTTATTTTGGTTTTTGTCTTTAATATCTGCGAGCGCTAAACGTGCCAGCTCCAATATATGCGCGCGGCGTATACGAATACCTTGCCAACCGATATTGTTTAAATAAAACTTATCAACTGCATGTCCAAATTTGTTTTGACCGCTCGGCTGATTATAATAAACATGATCAAGCGAGTGGCCCGAATCAAACCCATGCTCAAGCCCTGTAGCAATCGCGTCGCTGACATGACCAAACTTCTGCATCGCAAAACGAGTAATAGCAAAGCTCGGATTAAATGGTTTAATCGCTAAGCGGTCTACCTTGTCTTTACTGGCGCTATTCAAATGCGCGGTACTCAAATCAGGCGCTTGTACTGGCGCGGCAAACACCTGCTCAGCAAAATCTATGCAGTCGGCAAACACATCTGCCTTATTGGTTTCGTGAAAGATTGCGTGATAACTGTCTGGGTATAATTGCCAGCGCTTGGTAGGCGTGTCAATCGCTTCATAAAACGCACGTTCAGACTGTTTATCCACCACGTAATCTTTACCCGCACACAATACAAACGTCGGAACGGTGATGGCACCAGCATCATCTAGCAAACGTTGACCCGTGGCATGAGTATCAATCAATAAGTCAGTCGAAATACTGTTCGATATCAATGGATCCGCATTGTAGGCTTGCTGCGCGTCTTTATCATGGGTCAGCACTTGTGCTTTGACATAACTGCTGACACGTGACATCAGACCCAGCGTACGTGCTACCTTTAGTGACGGTATCGCAAAGGGCATGTATAAGCGAATGCTTAGCGCAGGCGTGCCGAGTATCATACCGCGAATATTGGGCGCATAATCATGCACCCATGCTGCCGCCAGTACCGCACCGATACTACTGGCGATGATCAGGGTATCCTCGATAGCAATGCCAGTTTGCCCGATAACCAGTTGCACAAATCCGTCTAAATCTCTCTCAAGTTCGGTAACGCTCTCGGCATGATCTTTGATACCGCCTGAGCGACCATTGCCACGCGCATCCCACGCAAACACTTGATAGCCTGCTGCTGCAAACTGCTGTCCTAACTCGGCTAATCGGCCCGAGTGCTCATGCCCACGGTGTAATAAGATCACTTGACGTAACGGCTGAGCGGCTTTTTTAATCGTTGATTTTTGCATATCTACTAACGGCATCGTGAGCCAATAGCGATAATAAATAGCCGTGCCATCATAAGCGTTGTAGCAACTTTCACCATTTATAATTTCACCATTTACATCTGTGGGTGAAGATTGCTCAAAACTAACACTGGCCTGTTCTTTTAGTTTTTGACTATTAACGGGGGTAGTTGGCATTTCTTTGAACTCCAATGGGTAGGCGTTGTCAGTATAATTATTTGGTAAAGCAGTATTCAGGGATAAAGCAGTATCACGTGATGAAGCAATGTTGATAGATAGTGAGTTGTTTTTCGACTCACGCGTTACTGATCGAAGTGTTGGCGGCTGATGCATCAAATATAGGTTTGCCATATAGCGTATACGATTTAAGCACGTTTTGAGTAGGAGTGCTTCGGTTAATATGAATAGCGGTGTGATGCTGAAATGGGCGCGCGATAACGGCAGCTTACCCCCCATAACAGCACCAAGCACGCCTAGTATCAAAGCGCGGTCACTTTTCCCTAAAGGCCCTTGGTTCGCCCTAGCCCCTAGTATTGTATTGCTGGCGATACCGAGCAGCTCGGTACTCATACTCAATGCCGTCATGCTACTGATATGCCGCTGCGTGCTAAACCATTTACTCGTACCAGCTTGTCGTTCAGAATTCATTTGTAAGTCATGCTGAATAACATGAGGAGCCAAACTGGTAATAAGCGCCGTATCAGCGATAATGTCGCCCACTTCGTTGAGCACTGCACCCAGTGTTGATGCTTGACCATGCTCACGCGCCATCATGCCGTCGATAGCATTGAGTGCCATCCGTACGAATAATGATGAAGGTAATAGCAGCCATAACGCTTGCTGCTCGGTTGCAGGCTTCGCAATAACATAAGCCGTGCCCACACTTAATAGTACCGCAGACACAGTGACTTGATTGGCAGTAAAATTGTGCGCAACCAACGAATTACTGACTGGTCGCAGCTGATCTTGAAATTTAGGTTTGAGCTGATATAGCGACATAGTACTACCAAGTATTTTCGGTATCCTAATGTAACAACAAAAGTTTGCTAGGTAAATGCTTAGACGTGGTTATATAGTCAAAGTATTTTTAAATCGCTACAGTGCTGCTGGGATAAATTTTTCGCAGCCTCTGTGAATACAGCAAGCAAGTAAAATTTGTACCAGTAGTACCATAATACAATCGTATCGGTTTTATGTTTCTTTGACTATAAATCAAATTACCCCCGATAAAATTGGGCTTTATAAAGAATCTAGTGTACCAATGTCAGTATTTACATATCGATATGATACAATCATCGGCTTGTTAAAAATGCCTCATTAAAACCACGAGTCTGCCGTTATGCAAAGCCTAATTACCCTTATTTTGGTCTTAATGCCAATGTTTATTGGCTTTGCCATTCCTTCTAATCCGACCATGACAAGGCTTGCGGATAAAGGTTTGTCTTATCTGGTATTTATTATCTTAGCGCTGATCGGTATTGAGCTATCACAAGTCGAAGGCTTAGGCGGTCAAGTAGCTGAGATTGTATTTTATGTGGCTGTGCTGTCCGTTCTCACTATCGGCTCTGGTCTATTGGCTTTAATGGTTTTTGATAACATGCGCCCATGGCAGGCCAAAAAGCCCAACGTCAAATCTGAAGAACATCGGGTCAGCATTCGTGGCAGTCTTGCCCAAGTCGTTTGCGTAGTAATCGGCATGGTGATTGGCTATTTCCTACCCGCTGATTATATGCCACCTGAAAACACCATGACGGCTCTGTTAATGGTACTCATATTACTAGTTGGTATTGGGCTAAAAGGTTCAGGTATTACGCTCAAAGAAGTCATACTCAATAAACGTGGCGTTGAGATGAGTATCATTTTCACAATAGCCGTATTGGCTGGCGGTTTAATATTTGCGCTAATGTTCAGTGATGTATCCTGGACAAAAGGCTTGGCACTGTCATCAGGATTTGGTTGGTATTCACTATCAGCCATTGTCATGACCGATGCTTATGGCGCGGTTTGGGGCAGTGTCGCACTATTTAACGATTTAATACGTGAGTTTTTTGCCCTGATATTTATTCCCGTATTTATGCGAAAATATCCATCAGCGGCGGTTGGGCTTGGCGGCGCAACCAGCCTAGATTTTACCTTGCCAATTATTCAGCAATCGGGCGGTTTAAAAGTCGTGCCATTGGCAATTAGCTTCGGCTTTATTATTAATATTGTCTCGCCTGTATTGATGGTGTTGTTTTCGGCGTTGGGGTGATAATGTAGTAGAACGTTTGAATCGATATATTTTTGTAAAAAAAGGAGAGCGGCATGTCTATGTGGGAAGTAGAGCATATCATTGAGCAGACCATAAAACTCATTGCTAGCGCCGATAGTACTGACAGAGAAAAACGCAATTTAATACATAATGCTTATTGCCTACAAGCCGCTTTCGATACAAGTCATACTCACTTTAGAGTAAAAGGCATTTTGCTCAGTACTCAGTATATGCAAGCCTACGCTCTCGAAGACTTCCCAACCTATAACAGTTACCCAAAGTATTTCAATAGCCTTATAGAGGCCGGCGATTCATGGATTTATGACAATCCTAAGGGTACTCGGTCAGCTGACAACCCTGAGGTCGCATTGTGGGATAAGGAATCACAGCGCTTATATGTGGATTTTGGCAGTCCTTACTACACTCTACACCCCAATGAGACAGCACTAAGTAATGAACCGTTAGAATTTGCGCTAACCATTATTAAAGAAGCCAATAAACAAAACAATAAGAGCATGGTCTATGACTGGACTGGCTTTACTATCTTTTATTTACTGACCATGCTGCCAAATAAAAAAACGGTTTTAGAGCTACAACAGTCATATTTTATAGAAATAAGAAGCATCTTTGCAGCATTTGACTTTACGGATTATGAGCCTATCGATGATCGCCTAGATTTGTATAGTGACTTTCATAAAGAGTGGCTATCAGAGCAGCAGCTCAAATGCCTAGAGTATGTCACTGAGTATATGTGACTGAGGGCCTGTAACTGAAACACTTCCCTGTTCACTCATATCTCAATCAACCTAATGGCAATTCTTCTTTACCCACATTACAAACCCTATCATGCCACTCAATAAATGCCTGTATGTCCTTATGCTCTAGCTGATGGGTAGATTCCTTACCAATAAAACTCTCAATATAACGGCATGCTCGATAGTTTTTGGCATACTTATCGTAATCGACGATCCACTGCTTACGCGCTTTTAACTCGTTTTGACGTTGCTCAATACTACTATCTGCGTCTGTGCTCTCGGCATCAAACCAGAATTTTTTGGCAGGGATATCTTTAGCCAGCTTATCATCTTCACCCTCAGCCATACGCCACGGCTTTGCAGTGAGCCGCGCTCGAAAACACTGCTGCGCCTGACAGAGGCGTACGTAATTAGCATCCGCATGAAAATACTCAAACCAGTCCGCAACTAACGCGTCACTTGGCGAGATAGTATCGTGGGTCGCAATGATACGAAAGCCTGCCGGTGTTTTATATAAACGAAAAGATTCGGTAGGATGACTAGCAACACGTTGTTGAATCAAATCAGTGATAAAGGATGATAGCGATTCACTATCTTCAGTATATTTTTGCATACGCGCCTTTTCTCTTTTACTGGCTTGTTGCCATAAGTAGGCTGTCACACCTATCATAACCATCAAAAGCCACAACCATGACGCTCCTAGCCAAGAAATGATGCTGGCAATCAGTATAAAGAAAAAGATAAAAAGCCAAACTTTCATTTTGGCTCCTGAAGTCTTTTCATCAGCTAGCAAAGTAGACATAAAGCCATGATAGTTATAGCGTTCAGGATATCTATAATGCAATAGCTGATCGTTATCAGCATCAATAATCGCAATATTATTGACATTGGCAATCTGGGCGCCGTAACTGTTACGCGTGACAACAAGCTGCGTATCAGATGCATGACTCTCTACACCAGCTTTAGTTAAGCCATTCTCTGAAAAAATTTGCTCAGAAATAATCTGCTCACGGATAGGAATGCCATTACTTTCGTTATACTCTTCCCTGCGCTCACGTCTGACAATATCCTCGCCATCTAGCCAGCGTTGATGCGCTTCATTTACTCGTTCCTTAGCATGAGCCAAAGCCTCTGCTTGACTGATATCTGACCAGCCATAGCGCTTAATAGTTGCTTGCTTTGATGACCGATCAGCCGTGGCTAGCGCATCAAAACGCTGCTTGTATTGCGCCCAGTATTTAGGGATGAGCATAAGGGGTTACCTTTTTTAAGCTTCTATATTTTGTAGCTAAGCTTGTTTGTATCTGATATTACGATAACTTTATTTTTAACCATCTGTTTAATAAGTTTATCGATTATTTTAGGATTCTCATTACGTAAATGGCTTTTAAGATAATTCACTAAGCTTGATTTTTTGGACGGTCTAGATGTTAGCGGTCGACTTTTTATTAATGTTATTACACCTTGATATATCGTATCAAAAGCTTCAACCTTCTCACTACTATTTGAAGGTTTGCTTGTATTTTCTGCTATATCATTAAAAGGTGGGTAATGGATAACTTGATTATTCTGCTTAATATAAACTTGCTTTTCTAACCACCTCACAACTAGGCTAACTTGTTTTTCATCATTTACTTGGCGATAAGTTGCAAGTTTCTGCTTAATGACATTATTTAGTCCGTCAATTTTTTTAGCCTTATTCAATAGAACTTGATCTTTTACTAAATCTAATATTCCTTGCCTATCTACCTTATAACTTAGTTTTTCTTCGTTTTGGTCGTGGCTAATAAGACCTAATTTAACAAACTTATCGAAAACTTGTTCAAAAATATAATCTTGCTCAAGATTATTAAAGCTCTCTAACATTTTCACTGGAACATACTTCTTCATCAAATGTAATAAGTTAGACTTATAGCTTGGTAAAAATACTTTACGATTTACAATGCCATCAAAAACTAAGACATAACAGTCGTATATAATCACTTTAGGTATATCATTTTCGATCGGCTGAGCTAGATATTTTTCACTTTCCTTTACCACTTCAGAAATATTATCGCATAAAATATCTTGATTATCGTCAATAACAAGTTTGCTTTGTTCTATATCTAACACTGTGTTTTCATTAAGTTCATAAGCCATACTTAGCTGATTAGCACTTTCTAATCGCATGATATTCATACCATCATAAGCACTATTAAGATGCTCAACTAAGACATCATAACCACTATCTCTTGCTAAAATACAAACATCAGCCTTAGGATCCATTTCAGAAATTTTGCCAAGATAAAAAGATAAATAAAAATCTAGTGCATTTTTTCCTGCATGTTGCATCTTAATAATATGTACACTTTTATTATCAAATCTAAGCAATGTTTCAACCAACTCAAGTGGTAGACTCTTTTGCTGGTTGATACCCAAAAACAACCATACATGACAATCATCGATCTCTACATTATCAAAACTTTTAGGCTGAATGTTCTCATAGTCAATTAAAATATGCTTCATCAAAATATTCTTATTATTTAATTTAAATTATTATCCCTAAACCCCACTCGCTTGCTTAGCAAACAAACGCATCAATGGCTTAATTTTGCCAACGCGGTACATGCCCTCATTACGTATCTGCTGCACGGGGCGTAATTGCGCCATCGACCCTGCGAATAGCCAGTTAAGCGCAGAAAAGCTATGCATCATCAGGCTATTATGCGGACGACGCAGACGCTCGTAACTACGCAACGTTTGATTACTGCCCCAGATCGTACCGCCACTACGAGTAAAGTCGTGTGCTAATTGCTCGCTCAATACTTGTACATCGAGCATACCCAGATTCAGCCCTTGACCTGCCAGCGGATGCACACCATGCGCTGCGTCACCGATCAAGACTAAGTTATCGGCGACGTAACTATTCGCTTGTTGCGCAGTCAGTGGAAAGCTAGCAATGGATTCAATCTGACTGATAGCGCCTAGCTCATAATGACAGGCAGCAGCCAGTTTATCGGCGATAACACGGTCATCTTCCTCTATCAATGCCAATGCCTGATTGCGCGGCAACGTCCATACAATCGACTGCCAATGCTGTGGATTGATTTTGTCGTCGTCGGTGATATCCGCTAATGGCAATAACGCCAGCGTACCCGTAGGCAGCATCGCTTGACGTGCGGTTGCTTGGTGCGGTTTTTCAGTATGAATCGCACAGCAAATGGCAGTTTGATTATAATCAAGCGTGTCTAGTCCTATGGCTGCTTGCTGACGTACAAATGAGCCACGACCATCAGCGCCAACCAATAATTGAGCGTTCACCACAATGCCGTTATCGATGGTCACACGGTAGCCTTTTTGCGTACCTAACCAATCCATATTTGTCACTTTTTGCCCAGCGATAATAGTCAGATAATCACTGACATCATCCTCACCCAGACGTTGCCACAATGCATGCTCAATGACGGCTGGCTCGACCATGCTACCGAGCATTTGCGGCATGATAGTATTAGACGACTCATCGCTACTTTCACCAAAATTATCACTACTCTCACCAAATAACAGCTCACCCCTACCATTCAGTTGCCATACCTGCATTTGTGAGTAATCAGCCTTGCGCTCAGAGCTCGCAATCTTTTGCCAAGCACCCACGTCTTTTAGTAAATTAATACTGGCCAAGCTCAGCGCATACACTCGAGCATCACGTTTGCTCAGCACACCTTGCCAAGCTGATTCATCACGTGCTGGACGAGCATCAATTAACGTCACGGGCATTTTTTGTTGTGCCAGTTTTAGCGCAAGCGTTGCACCAACGATACCACTACCGATAATCAGCGTATGGTTATTTTTCATAAGGTGTCTCTCAATACTGGTCGATATTAGAATACTTGTTATTAGTCTTAATTATATATAGTTGGTTCAGTTTAAAAGAGAGACAAGGCAACCGAGTGTAGATGTATATTGAATACTTCAAGCGAGGTTAACGCTGTCACTCTTTTAAAGAGGATTGTCTATAGCACTACGACTTTAAACCCATCGCATAGGTCGCCACCAGTGGCTTAATATTTGGCAGCTTATCAAAGGCGACTAGAGCCGCATTTCGAGCCAGTTTTATCACTGGATTGGGATGAGTAAAACCATGGACGACAGCGTCACAGAATCGAATGACCCGTTTTTGGTCGCTTAGACGTGCCTTCTCATAACGTTTGAGTAATGTTGGATCACCAATGTCTGCGCCTTTGAGCACTTGCGCACTCATCATCTGCGCTAATACATGGGCGTCTCGCATACACAGATTAAATCCTTGCCCTGCTACGGGATGCAGCGTGTGAGCAGCATTACCCATGATGACACAGCGACCATCTGCCTGTTTTTCCGCTAGCACGCGGGTCAGTGGATAAGCACCGCGACGACCAGCAGCGACAAACGTACCAGCACGCTGACCAAAAGCGTGTTGTAGCGTCTGTAGGAAATGCGCATCGTCTTCTAAATAACGTGTCTCTTCGCCTTTTGGACACACCCAAACGACCGAGCGTCTATAGCCGTTTTGATATTCATTATTGCCATCACCATCTGGATCCGTTAGTGGCAAGACAGCAAGTGGACCTGCTGGGCTAAAACGCTCAATCGCCACATGCTCATGCGGCTTGTCTGTCTCTACCACACCGACGATAGCTGTTTGCTGATAATCATAAGTCGTCGTGCCGATATCCAATAGCTGACGCACGGTAGAGTCACGGCCATCACAAGCGACCAAAACGCTGCCCTGCAATTGCTGCTCTGCTTTCTCTTCACCGTAATGGCTAAAGCTCAGCGTGACACCATCCGCTTTTTGTGTCACTGCGCTGACATTGGCATTATCAATCAGCGTAATCAATGGCGCCTGCTGTGCGGCTAATAAAAGCTCACGCCCAAGCCATGCATTCTCCATTACTTGACCAAATGACTCTACTTTTTCTTCCGCTTTATTGAGCTGTGCGCGACCAAAGCTACCTTGTTCACTGATTTGTACTGAATCGATACGGCAAGCATGGCTTTGTAACTTATCCCACAGACCAATCTCTTGGTAAATCTGTACCGTACGCCGCGACAGTGCGGTATTACGACTGTCCAAATAATGGCTACGATTGCGGTCATCATTTGGGCTGATGGTTGGATAGCGGTTTTTTTCTATTAATGTGCTCGCAATACCATGATTCGCTAGCAGTAAAGCAAAGGATAAACCGACATGTCCACCACCGGCGATGAGTACTTGCTGCTCCGTGATTGCCTGACGGTTGTCAGCTGTAGTTTCAACTTTATTTTGAGCATTCAATAAATTTACATCAGTATTTTGTATCATGCTTATTCCTACTTTATTATATGAGGCATGCTTGCTATACGCAGTTAATGAGGCACTTATTGCCGTTATCAGTTACTTTCATTTAGTGGCTTTTATTTAGTAGCTATCATTTAGCCGTTTTAATATTCTGACCTTGCTTATTTTATTCGTATTTTAAATTCAATTATAAAGCGCTATGATATCATTCATAGACTACCACAAATTACCTATCGCTCCATGCTCTTAACCGTAGACAAAGCGTGTACTAAAAATTCGTGATACCTTGTAATACTGAAGACTAATTCAATATCAGATTGACACGTAAAAGCCATTAATCTTGTAAAAACGTTAAATAAAGCATGACAGTTGCAATCACCATACAAAAACAACGTCATGTAGATGCTGCATGGCTTGAAATTTAAAAACTATCTACCATAATAAAGGCAAGACCGTTACTTATCACCATTCATAAAACAAACAACAGAACCGACAGCCAAACCAATAATACTGCCACCGTCATTTCTATTTCTAAAATTTAAAACTAAGACAATAACGACTAACCATTTTATCTCTTAAGTCCAAAGCTTAATAAAACAACATCACTTTGGGCACACAATAAAAGGATAATCGCTTGACTGATTCCATGAGCCGCCGTATAAAGTTTGAATCATTGACGCCAGCACAGCTTAAAATCGTGCTAGGTGAATACAACAATCATATGAAATATATCCAAAAACGCCTCGATATCAAAATCATGCAGCGTCAAGGTGATTTTTGCCTGAGCGGTGATGTGACTGGTGTTGAGCGCGGTGAACGTATTATTTATAAGATGGTAGATGAAGCGCAAAACAAAAAAGACATCAGCGCAGAAGAGCTGCACCTTATCATCCAATCGAGCATTTCTCGTGATGAAGACATGGCTGCAGATGCGCAACGGGCAGAAGAAGATGCTGCCAAAGAAGAAGATTTCGATGTCACCCATGAGTTCACACCCGTTAGTTTGCGCACGCGTAAGGGTCGCATCATTCCTCGCGGTGGCAATCAGCAAACCTATGTCCAAAACGTACTAAACTCTGACGTCTCATTCGGTATTGGCCCTGCTGGTACAGGCAAAACATATTTAGCAGTTGCTTGTGCTGTGGATATGCTTGAGCGTAATGAGATCGAGCGAATTTTATTGGTGCGTCCAGCAGTAGAAGCTGGTGAAAAATTAGGATTCTTGCCGGGTGATTTAACCCAAAAAATCGATCCTTATTTACGCCCATTATATGATGCGCTATATGAAATGATCGGCGTTGAAAAAGTAGGTAAGCTGATTGAAAAGCAAGTCATTGAAATAGCTCCCCTTGCTTATATGCGCGGCCGTACATTAAACAATTCATTTGTCATCTTAGATGAAGCGCAAAATACCACGCCTGAGCAAATGAAAATGTTTTTGACCCGTCTAGGGTTTGGCTCACGAGCGGTAATTACTGGTGATATCACCCAAGTGGATTTGCCACGTGGTCATAAGTCAGGCTTGGGCCAAGCACTAGAAATATTAAGTGGTATTGAAGAAATTCATATCACCAAGTTTGATTCAAAAGATGTGGTACGCCATCAATTGGTACAAAAAATTGTCGAAGCATACGATGTGTTCGATGAAGAACAAATAGCATTAGAAGAAAAGCGTAAGTTTGAGCGTATCAAAGAGCAAGAGCGTAGACAAGCCATCGCTAATGCAGCAGCCAAACTATAAACTGGCTAGCCTGCTATTTACTTCCATAGAAATGCAAAACCGGATTACTGATTAGTAGTCCGGTTTTTTGCTGCTAGACTGATGGTTAGCATTAGTAATACCATTCACAAAAATTAGAGTAGCAAGGAAAAAGAGTACAAGCACTACACATTGTAGGCTAAGCGATTTTGACACAGCTAATCGTATTCTTGTTAATGGTATAAGTTAATCTTGATCAGTTCGAGCAAATTAAACAAACAACATGGTAATAAAGTAAGGAGAGAACAACATGAGCCAATATAATAATGATGATAGTTTGAAACAAAACAATGAAAGCTTTGAGATATTAGACATCAGTGCTACGAATAGCATCAACGACGAGATTCTCGATGCTTTTTATCATCGTGACATGCTCCTGCCTGTCATAAATGCGACTTTAGATTATATAGATGGGCGTATTAATAATGGTTTGGTACTGCCCTATTTTGCAGAAATTGATATTGAACTGTGGCAGGAAAAACAGAAATCACTTGATATATATATCACTGATGCGACTGAAGGCCGCGAATTAAACTTGGAAGCACGAGGCAAAGATTATGCGACTAACATTCTGTCTTATCCTAGTGACTTGCCAGCCACTATCATCGATCTGATGCCGACCCTAGCACTCGGCGAGCTGATTATTTGTCATGATGTGATAGTGCGTGAAGCAGCAGAACAAGAGAAAACAGTCGCACAACACATTAGCCACCTATTAACACATGGCATGCTACACTTACTGGGATTTGATCATGAACTGGGTCAAGCAGAGCAAGATGAGATGGAGCTTTTTGAGATTGAGGTTTTGGCAGGTTTAAACCTACCAAATCCTTATGCTTAAATATAGGGCGTACTTGATATTTGACCATGGCACTGACAGAGATTGCTTTAGTGATCAGCAGTGCCTATTTATGAGTATTCAACACGCCCTAATCAATTGATAGCTAGTCTTTTGTCATTGGTAGCTTTTGTGATTGATTCATTTGGTTAATCATCTGATCCAGCCCTTTAACATGAACACTACGCTGCGGGAATGGAATTTCAATCTTCTCATCATCGAGTGCATGTTTAAACTGCTCTAGCAAATCGCATTGCATCGTCCACCAATCAGCATTGGTCGTCCAAATATTTAGAGTTAGATCCACTGAGTTGTCACCCAAATTGGTCACGCGCACGACAGGCTCAGGATCAGTAAACGC
Source organism: Psychrobacter sp. AOP7-B1-24 (assembly GCF_052376215.1). Taxonomy (NCBI): domain Bacteria; kingdom Pseudomonadati; phylum Pseudomonadota; class Gammaproteobacteria; order Moraxellales; family Moraxellaceae; genus Psychrobacter; species Psychrobacter sp. AOP7-B1-24. Next base: position 49,577 of record NZ_JBQSVL010000005.1, on the reverse strand, counting down.
TAGCGGGTTGTTCCTTGCTAAGTTTAACATCACATCTTTGGCCGTTTTAATATCAGCATCGTAGCCGATACCAACCGTGATGTCGACGCGCCGATTGGGCAATGCGGTGTAATTGATGACCGCTGAGGTGGTGATATCACCATTAGGAATGATTACATCATGATTATTTATCGTCGTTAAATGAGTATTGACCAACGTAATCTCAGTCACTGTACCAGTATAACTACTGATCTGAACATAATCACCACGTACAAATGGACGGAAAACCACAATCATAATACCAGCGGCAAAGTTCGACAGCTGATCTTTTAATGATAAACCAATCGCAACAGCGGCACCACCCAATATAGCCACAACAGATGTGGTCTGTACACCAACCTTACTCAGTGCTGCCAGTGCCACTATCACCAATAGTACACCATAGAGCAGCCGGCTCAAAAAGCTAGCAATGGTATCATCTAAATGACTACGAATCATGATTTTTTGAGCAATGGCAACCGCTTTTTTAGCGAGCCAGCGACCCACGATGAATATTACGATTGCTAGTGCAACCTTAAGAACTAAACTTAATGTGTTGCTGGTAAGGGTAGCAATATCTATAGTAAAACCTAAAAATTCCATACTAACTCTTTATTTTATAGCTGTGTTTGATGAATTGAGGATATTTTTCATCTACAAATCAAAATATTGGGCCGTGTCTTCATTTCAAAAATGGTGATAAAAATAGCGCAGATAATATCAGGATATTAACCAGCTATTTAACGCTGTTTGGCAAGATTTAGCCGTTTTTAGCCCATTTAGATGACTATCAGGTGAATTGAAGACATGCCCTAGTGTCTGCTAATAAGTCACATCAACTTTGTCAGTGTATTGATAGGTACGAATCAAACGCAATTCAACGATATCCTTCATGTCTTCGGTAAATTTACCGAAAGGTGCTGCTTGTCTCACCGACTGCTTAGCAGCTTCGTCTAATATCGTTGAACCGGAGCTTTCTAGCAGGCGGATGGCTTTGACGTTACCATCACTACTAATAATGACCATCAGACGTACGTCACCTGTGATGCCTTGCGCTCGAGCTTGTACCGGATAATGTAGATTACCAATACGCTCAACATGCTCGCGAAAAGTGTTGATGTAATCTGCAGCAGAACCACGTGTCGTTGAGTTACTATCAACCGTCACGACCTTGGATTTGGTCGCATAGACCTGTTGACGTTGAGATAACTGCGCCTCTAAGGTAGCGACTTGTTTACGCAGACGCTCTTCTTGTGCTATTAGATCATCTTGTGCTTGTTTGCTATCATTATCAGACTCTACATTGGCTTGACGCCAACTGAGTGTCGTACGTAAATAGCTCTCTTGATAGCGTTGCTGCCGAACTTTGCGTTGCAAGCTAATGACATCTTGCGTTTCACCCATTTGCTCAGCAGAGAGTGGACTGAACTGATCATTTTCTTGTCGCAACTGCTCCTCTATCGTACCACCGCCTTCTTGAGAAGCATTAGCGATAAAGTGGGCATCTTCGTTTGGCTGCATGTTATCAGTGAGCACTTTTGCAACATCTTGCATCATTGCAGCAGGATCACTCCCCATAGAAAAGCTAACACCAAAAATAATCAATGCGTGTACACCCACTGCGATAACAACAGCAACAGGTAAGCTAATATCCCGCTTAGGTACTTGCGCGGAAAAATGATAGCTTTGTGAATCTTTAATATAGGCCACGGTCAATCTCAGCTTATGGGTACGAGCTTATAGGTACAAAACAGCAGATAATAAGCGTTATAATAATATGCATAGTATAGTCTGGCGCTATGATAACATGACAAAGAATTATATCACTAGTATAACTATTGCTTGAGCAATTTACCCCACTCGCGCAATATTTACAATCTTTGGCCGACTAATTAAAAGAATGTTGTCAAACCTAATACAAAATCAATACGCCAAATTAAAATCGGTTGATGATTTGACTATAGTAGCCACGCCTATTAGGCTTTATATTCTGGGTGTAATTAAGGCGTGCCTTCAGTTCAATTGATAACCATCAAATATTTAATACCCACTAAGTGAATGACTGTAAAGTATATGCGTACATTTTGTAGCCATCATATTTGATATATACTACTTGGTATAGTCAAAGAACTCTAGAACGGATACAAGGCAGCTGACTGCAAATTGTACAAGTATTACATCTAGGAACGAGTAGCCGTTTAGCTGTTCTCTAACTATAGGTATCATCTTACCAAATCAAAACCACTTTATACCAAAACTAAGTAGTAAGATTGGCCATATCAAACTCGTTTTCTTGGCTACTCTAGTTTTTGTAACTGGTATTAATTACCTTGTCTTGATCAGCACTTCTGTGCACGCTCTATTCAACAATACGCCTATAAACTATAAGGATAAGCAGTTTGAGTGATTTTGATAACTTAGATAACTTAGATAACTTAGATAACTTAGATAACTTAGATAACTTAGATAACTTAGATAACTTAGATAACTTAGATAATTCAGAGGATTTTGACGATTTTTTTGAGGATATTAACTACCGTTTCGATGAGTCATTCAGCAATGGTTGGGAACGTCTTATCCAGTCCGTTAGACAGGTATATGACAAAACAGCTGATAAATTTGAAGATGAGCTTGCCTTACCAGTGACACAAGAGTACGTCAATGATGCACTACAAAAATTCGTCACTGATAATGTAAAAGCCATCTTAGAGTTGCGTGTTGAAATGCATGACGACTGGTTTCGCCTATACAGCACGATTAACACAGCGGGTATTTATGTTGAGGTGGCTAGTAACTTTAGCCTAGTTCATATTCAGCTTGATCGCAATGTCCAACGCTTGGTATTTGGTCAGCAGACCTATACTGATATTCTCAACCTACGCTGTGAGTCTTACCTTAAACGCCAAGGTGTTAAGTTCTTTATTTGGTTCTATCACAGCATCCTTAAAAAAGACCCTTTAGGATTTCTACTATCTTACATCAAGATTGCCCGTGCAAAAGATGAAGTCATTTACATTGACATTCATCGTTGGCTAAAAAATAACAAAAAAATCATTAGTACTTTGCATAAGGTACAAGTAAATTATGCCGATCTTGAAGAAGAGCAAATGATTTTAAAAGCTCAAGTTAACTACCGTGACTTACTGGCTGCAAGTAGCAACGAAGATATCATTAGCGATGATGATGAGCCTGAGCTAATGCAGGCATCCGTCAACCCTTCAAATGAGGCTGCTATACCAAGCACAGTATAGACATGACATATTATATAGAAACGTTGATCCTATAAGTTGCTTATTTAAATGCGACTGCTCTTAAACATCAACGTTTTTACAGCATCAAGCTTATAAGATAATCAAACTAGCCACATCTTTACCAGTAATTCTCTACCGCAATATTACCCTCACCGCGGCGATTCATAACCAATCCTAACGCCTTCAGTGCTTCTTTAGTATCTTCTACCATGTCAGGATTACCACATAGCATGACATGCGTACTATCGATGTCTAGTGCAATACCTGCCCGCTGCTGTAGTGTGCCCTCTAATAATAGCTTTGGCAGACGTTCTGCTAACGCACCCTCGACCGGCTCACGGGTAACAATAGGAATAAAGGTTAATTTGGCAGGATTCTCCACCAATGAGCCAAACTCTTGTTGCAAGCTTTCAATCTTCTCAATATAAGCAAGCTCTTCTAGCGAGCGAGCACTATAGGCGAGTACAATATGTTCGTAATCTTCCCACGTTTTCAAGTCTTGTAGCATCGATAAAAATGGTGCCAATCCTGTACCAGTTGCCAGTAGCCATAAATCTTTGGGCAGTGGTTTTTGATAACGTGCTAACGTTAAAAAGCCAAACGGTGTGGTATTTAGCAATAGCTCATCACCCACTTGTAGATATTGCAGCTGTGAGGTAAACGCACCATCAGGGATAACAATAGAGAAGAACTCTAATACCTCGTCAAAGGGTGAAGAAATAATAGAATAAGCACGAAAAATCTCTTCATCGGCAATATCATCACCTAAATTACCTTGCTGCTTATAATAGTTCAAATGACTAGGATTGACGCCCAAACGCACAAACTGCCCTGCAGTAAATTTAAAGCTGTCAGGACGGCTAACCGTAAAGCTAAACAAATTGGGTGTCCATGTGGTTTTACTGAGCACGGTTACTTTTTGAATGTTGTCACTCATGGTAGTTAATCACTTATAGTTGGTAGTTAATTACTTATTTTTATTAAAGTCTAGGGTGTTTCCTCACTCCAAAAACGGAGATAAAAATCAGATAAATTGCCGTCAAACAAGAAAAACAGTATAGATAATATCGAAATATTAACCAGCTATTTGACGCTGTTTAGCAAAATTTAGCTATTTTTAGTTTGGTTAGAGAGCCATCGCTTTAATTTGAGTAGTGGCTCTGATTTTAAAAAACTGATTGTTAAAAATCTTATACGACACAAACAAAAAAGATGCGCCAAGCTTATCATAAAGCTGGCGCATCTTGGTTTCACAACCGTAACAGCAAACAAGGAACAGGTGGTGACTTATCTCATATCCCTAATAATGACACTACCAAATATGTGCCAAACTTGCCCATTCAATCATATTACTTGGCAAGATACCAAAGAGAATAATCACTGCCGTCACCGCAATAATCATGATACCACCCGTACGCATCGCCCATTGTCCAGAGACATCAAACTCAATAAACTGCTTAGGACGTTTGAAGAGTGTGAGCATGACGCGCAAGTAATAAAACAAGCCAATCGCACTACCTAAGATAATCATTGCCGCCAAGAACCAGTTGGTACCTTGTACTGCTGCCAATATCGCAAACATCTTAGTAATAAAGCCTGCTGTCAATGGAATACCAGCCAATGACAACATCATAATCGTCATTACTGCAGTCAGTATTGGACGACGCCAAAACAGCCCTTGGTAATGCGTGAGTTCATCCGCTTCTCCAGTAGCACGATAAGGGCTCGACATCAAGGTGACTACACCAAAAGCACCAATAGAAGTCAAGGCATAAACGGCCATATACATACTTGAGATGCTGTCTGCTGCTCTACCAATACTCACGATTACGATAAGCACGTAACCCATATGGGCAATAGAAGAATAACCCAGTAGACGTTTCAGACTGGTCTGACGTACAGCCAGTAAGTTACCCACTAAGATAGATAAGGTCGCAATTACCATCAATAACATCTGTACCGATGGTAGTGCCAGCAACGCCGTATCAAGTAAGAATCGAACCGCTAATGCCATCATAGCTACTTTAGATACTGAGGCTAAGAACGTAGCGATAGGTGCTGGTGCACCTTCGTAAACATCAGGTGTCCACATGTGAAAAGGTGCGGCGGATAGCTTAAAGGCAATACCAAACATCATCATCGCCGCGCCCAATATCAACAGTGGCGATTCAAAAATATTACTCAATTCCACGCTAATAGGCTTAAAGGCCAACGACCCTACTTCTGCATAAATAAATGCCATACCCATCAATAAAGTGGCTGACGCCGTCGCAGATAGCACTAGGTACTTTAGACCAGACTCTAGCGAGTTTTTACGCATATAGGTATATGACAGCATACCGTACAGTGGTATAGATAGCATCTCTAAGCTCATAAAGAATGACGCTAGATGCTGAGCACTGACCATCAGTAAAGCACCAATCGTCGATAACAACATGAGCAAATAAAGCTCTTCTTTATTATCTTTTAAATTGGTCAAATATGCATAAGATAACGTACAGCAAGCCAATGCACAGATAAAAATAATCACCATGTTAAACTGAGCAAAATTATCAATCACAAATAGCTGTTCAGCATTTGGTGCCAGAGTACCGCTATTGATAACACCAGTCATTTGACCAAGCAAAGTAAATAAACCAATGTTTAAACCAACGACGGTAACTGTGCCAGTCACCACATGTGAGCGTTTAATTGCGATGGCAATCATAACCACCAGTACCGTAATCACTACGGCAATGATTGGTGCATAAGGCAACAATCCCATCAAATCATTCATCGTAATATCATTCATGACTTAACGTGCCTCCATTGCATCAAGCAGGTGCGCCGCATCTACTTGTGTTACTTGACTATATACATACGCATTATTGATCCACTGCATCGCATGACTTGATGTATCAAGGAACGGCTGTGGGTACAGACCGAGCCAAACCAATCCAGCGGCCAATATGAGTAACAATGACAATTCACGTTTGCCCAAATCTTTTAGTTTACGCGGTGGTAGACCATGTGACTTGGTTTCTTGTATTGAAACCGCTTCAATATTATTTTTACCAAATAATGCGCGGTGAATGAGAATAAGCGAATACAAACCTGCCAATACCAAACTGAATGTGGCAAGTACCACAAATACCGGATATTGTGCAAATGAGCCAAATAGAATCATAAATTCGCCAATAAAGTTACCAGTACCAGGGATACCAAGCAACGCGGCACAGAAGAACATCAATATCGGTGCATAATAGCGGAACTGTCCCCACATACCACCCATCAAGGTCAAATCACGTGTATGCAAGCGCTCATACAACTGGCCAGCCATAATGAACAACGCCGCTGAGCTCAGGCCATGTGCAAGCATCTGAATCATCAAACCTTGCAAGCTGAGTAAGGTACCAGCATAGATAGCCAAGACCACAAAACCCATGTGCGAAATACTGGTATAAGCCAATAAACGTTTCATGTCGGTCTGCATAAAGGCCAGCCATGCACCATAAAAGATACCAATCGTACCTAAAGTTATGGCGATGGGAGCAAACTCTTGTGATGCTGCTGGAAATAATGGCAAGACAAACCGAATCAAGCCATATGCTGCCGTCTTAATCAAAATACCTGCTAAATCTACCGAACCTGCTGTCGGCGCCTGCGCATGCGCATCAGGCAACCAGCCATGGAAAGGTATAATAGGCAACTTCACCGCAAAACCAATAAAGAAACACAGCATGATTGGATATTCCCAACCACCAAGTGACGTACCAAGCAAGTCATTATAGTTAAAACTCACCACACCTCTTTGGGCGTAACTAATAATAACTAACATCAAAATACCAATGAGCATGATAAGCCCAGAAGCTTGGGTATAAATGAAGAACTTGGTAGCCGCATATTCTTTGGTTTTACCAACGACATCATGACCCCAAATCGCGATCAAGAAGTAGATAGGAACCAGCATCATTTCCCAAAAGAAGAAGAATAAGAATAAATCAATGGCTAAGAAAACACCAATGACACCGCCCAAACTCCATAGCAAGTTCAGATGAAAAAAACCAACTCGACGCTGAATTTCATTCCACGAACACGCCACTGCCGCAATACCCAGAAATGCTGTCAAAGCGACCATCAGCAAAGACATACCATCTAATGCTAAATGAAAGCTGATACCAAAACTCGGTATCCATGGCACACTAAATTCTGCGACCCACGGCAGATTGGCGCTTGGCCCAATCACTTGCTTGCTCATCCCGCTAAAGTCACCGTAATGCCATAGCACTAGGGACAGTACAAAAGTCAGCATCATGCCAATCAAGGCAATCCAGCGCGGTAGACGTTTATTAAACCGCTCGACCAACCAACATAGCAATCCTGCAATAAAAGGAATTGCAATTAATGCTGGTAGCATCCACGTTTGTTGTAACTCAATCATCTTATACCACCGTCATCATTACCAGCACCAACAGCACAGCCATACCCAAGCCAAAGCTTGTAGCATAACCTCGAAGTGACCCTGTTTGTGTCGCAGACAACATCTTATTACCCGCTGATGCCAGCTTAGGTAGGATGAGCCACGTTTTATCAACAGGGTCGGCTTTAAGTAAGCGGCCGATGAACAAAAAGGGTTTTACAAAAATTATGTCGTATAACGCATCAAAACCTAAGCCATGATAGCACCAGTGATATAACGCACCACCAATACGTGAGCGCTTAAAGCTGGTCAGCATTCGACCTTTATCTGCGACATATAGGAATGCCGCCAATATTAGACCTGCAGCCATCGCACCCATGGCGATATATTCTGCTGTGTGCTTAGCATGTGCTTCACCGGCAACTTCTAATAAGTGCCCAACACTCTCTGGTAGTACTCCTTGCAATGGCGGTGTAATCCATGCACCAATGGCAGTAGATAGCACCAATAATATTGTAAGAGGTAACCAGTACGACATACCAGACAGCTTATGCGCAGGTGTTTTTTCTTCACCAAAGAAAACAATCCAAATCATACGGAACGTATAAATCGCAGTTAAGAAGGCACCAAACACACCCATGTAGAATAATACGAGATGACCTGTGGCATAAGTTTCCCAAAGAATCGCTTCTTTAGAATAAAAACCAACGGTGACCCAAGGTATCGCTGCAAGTGCGCCGCCACCGACTATATAGCACCAAAATACCAATGGTATCTTTTTGCGTAAGCCGCCCATCTTAAAAATATCTTGTTCATGATGTACCGCAAGAATGACCGCACCTGATGACAAGAACAATAAGGCTTTAAAGAAAGCATGCGTCATCAGATGGAAGATTGCCCCTTGCCATGCACCAACGCCCAATGCCAAGAACATATAGCCAATTTGACTCATCGTTGAGTAGGCAAGAATACGTTTGATATCAGTCTGTGCCAACGCACAAAATCCAGCAACAACCAACGTCAAGGCCCCTACACCGCCGACCCAATACAATAAAATACCAGGGGTCAGCTCAAACAACGGATGTAGACGGGCAATTAAATAAACCCCTGCCGTGACCATCGTTGCTGCGTGAATCAATGCTGATACTGGTGTTGGACCCGCCATCGCATCGGCAAGCCATGTATGTAATGGTAGCTGTGCTGATTTACCCATCGCGCCGCCAACCAACATCATCGTTGTCAACATCATCGTTGGGTTATTAATATCGAACACTTCTGGCGCACGAGTAATAATCTCTTGAATATTAAGTGTGCCAAATTCACGGAACAATAAAAACAGACCAAAGGCTAAGAATACATCGCCGACACGTGTAACCGTAAAGGCTTTCATTGCCGCAAGACCATTGGCCCTATCTTGGTAATAAAAACCAATTAGCAAGTATGAACAAAGACCCACGCCTTCCCAACCGAGATAAAGCAAAAACAAATTATCGGCTAGTACCAGTAACAACATACTGGCAACGAATAAGTTCATATAGCTAAAAAAACGTCCAAATCCAGTTTCACCCTTCATATACCAAGCGGCAAACAGGTGAATCAGGAAACCAATGCCAGTGATAACACCCGTCATCGTCAGAGTTAAGCCATCAAAGCTCAAGCCAAAACTTGGCGCAAAATCACCGACTTGGAACCACGTCCAAAGCGGTATCTCTACGACCGTTCCTGCTGGATTGGTGGTCAAAAAAGTATAACTAACGACTAGTGTGCATAGTGCTGATAACAGCATACTACCCACACCGACAATCGCTGCCACCTGCTCCGTTAACTTATCGCGCATAAAGGCTAAGATCAAAAAGCCAACGAGCGGGAATATAAAGGTTAATGGTAATAAACTCATGACATCATCCTTTCATCTCATTGGCGCTATCGACATCAAGATGCCCACGCTGATGATAAAACCGCAATAATATTGCCAAACCAATGGCAGCCTCTGCTGCTGCTAATGTCAAAATAAAGATAAACATAATCTGTCCATCCGGATCGACCCAACGACTACCTGCCACTACAAATGCTAGAGCTGCCGCATTCATCATGATCTCAAGACTCATTAGCATAAATAAAAAATTACGCCGTACCATGACCCCGCACAGACCAATAGCAAATAAGATACCTGCCAGAATCAATCCGTGGCTCATAGGTATCATACCCAGTACACTTTGTGCCTCAGCCACAGGCTGTACTAAGCCTGCCACCTCATGGGCAAACGGCACATTCGCAACATCTTGTGCCACGCTCGCTGCTAGTACCATTAGTCTGACTCCTTGCGTGCAACTTTCTTCACACCTACCTGCGTGCCCACATTCATACTGACATAGTCATGCGGGTCTACTTCTTTATATTCGTATGGTTCGGCCATTTTTACCGTATCATTATCGGTTTGTGTCGTATGTTCGTATTGCTTAATACTACCGACACTAGGTCTGAATGCCTGACTAGCGTTGCTTTCAACTTCATCATCTATAGACTCTTTGCCTAAATGATAAGCAGCAACTAACGCCGCTAACAATAGTAATGCTGCCACTTCTATCAGCATCACGTATTTAGTAAATAACACAGTGCCCACTTCTTTGGCCGAAATAGATGTCACGCCAATCATCGCTGTTTCATCATGATTGAGACCAATCATCGCATAAAGCACAACCGCAATAATGAGCGTCAGTCCTGTCGGTATCGCCCAAGTGCCCGCATCTAGCCAACGTTCTTCACGCTCATCATTACTCATACCTAAATTGAGCATCATGATAACAAAGACGAATAGCACCATAATGGCACCGGCATAAACAACGATCTCTAGGGCTCCTGCAAATGGGGCTCCTAGCACAAAAAAGATACCAGCAATCGCCAGTAATGACACAATCATCGATAAAATAGCATGCACTGGATTGGCTTGGGTTACCACGCGTAGGCTGGCAAATATAGCCACTGCAGCGAGCGAATAAAATCCTGCCAGTTCAGGATGGTTCAAGATATTCATCATGGCAGCAAGCTCCTTAGATCAATCGGTGCAGCTTCATTTTGTGCTGCGCCTTTTGGTTTGTCCGCTACCGCCATACCCGTCACACGATAATAGTTATAATCCGGATATTTACCTGATCCTGAAATGAGCAAGTGCTCTTTTTCATAAACCAAATCTTGGCGCTTATATTCGCCTAACTCAAAGTCAGGCGTCAATTGAATGGCTGTCGTTGGACAAGCCTCCTCACACAATCCACAAAAAATACAACGTGAAAAGTTAATTCGAAAAAACTCTGGATACCAGCGGCCGTCATCACGCTCTGCTTTCTGTAGTGAAATACAGCCCACAGGACACGCTACAGCACACAAGTTGCAAGCAACGCAACGCTCATCACCATCCGGGTCACGCGTCAGCACAATACGCCCACGAAAACGTGGCGGGACTGGTACAGGCTCTTCTGGATAAAGGATGGTATCGCGTGGTCTAAGCGCATGACTATTGACCATCCACATACTGCGAACAATGGTAAATATACCAATGACGGTCTTTTTTATGGTAGTAAACATGGGATTATTATCCTTATCAGCTTTACCCTAGTTCATCAATGATGGCTAGTGATGACTACAACGTTGGGGAAAAGATCAAAATGACTGCAGCAGTAATCAACAGATTAATCAACGTTACTGGCAGACAAACTTTCCAGCCAAAATTCATCACTTGATCATAGCGCGGACGCATGAGTGAGCCTCGAGCCAAAACAAACAGCGTCATAAAGAACAGCGTTTTAATCATGAACCAAAAAGCTGGTGGAATAAATGGAATATCTAAATTAAACGGCGCAAGCCAACCGCCAAAAAATAAGCAGGTCATCAATGCAGAAATCAACACGACATTGACATACTCACCGATAAAGAACATACCGAATTTCATACCAGAATATTCAACATGATACCCTTCGGCCAGCTCTTGCTCTGCTTCTGGCTGATCAAATGGATGCCTATGCGTAACGGCCACACCAGCTACTACAAAGGTCAAAAACCCAAAAAACTGCGGAATGATATACCAGCCATCCGCTTGCGCTTCGACAATAGCACGCAAATTAAACGAGCCAGTCAATGCAACCACACCCATCAACGACAAACCTAAGAAAACTTCATAACTGATGGTTTGTGCCGCTGAACGCAGACCACCCAATAACGAGAACTTGTTGGCAGATGCCCAACCACCGAACATCACGGCATAGACAGCAATACCAGCCATAGCAAAGAAAAATAGAATACCAATATCCCAATCAACCACGCCAAGCGTTGGCGAGATAGGAATGATGGCAAATGAGGCCAATGCAGTAAACATCGCGACCGCAGGTGCCAACGTAAACATAAACTTATCAGTAAAGTTTGGTGTCCAATCTTCTTTAAAGAAGATTTTTAGCATATCAGCAACCAGCTGTAGTGAACCAAATGGGCCCACACGGTTTGGACCATAACGATCCTGCCATAGCGCCAACATACGGCGCTCATAGATAATCATCATCGCGGCAACCAATACCACAACTAAGAAGATAACCAGTGACTGACCAACCAGAAATAAAATAGACCAAGCATCAAAGCTCAGACTTCCTGCCAAAAAGCTTGGCACATCAGGGATAATACGGGTAACTTGCATATTACACCTCCTGTGTGGTGGTAGGCGCTGCGTTTATCTGCGCTGCATCGTTATTGTTAGTGCCATTGCCAGCACCATTATTTATCAAAGTGCTGTCATTAGCCATGCTGCCCATCATAGTGATTGGTGCATCAACTTTACGTACAGACGCTGGCATCGATGGATGAATGATACTCACCTGCCCGACTGGATAACCGATACAACCTTCTGCTAAATAACCAACAATCTGTACAGGCAAGGTGATTTGTTGCTTATCAATCTCAATTGCCAAATAATCGCCATTAGCAATATTCCAGTCCTTAGCATCATCCATACCGATACGCCATGTAGCCACAGGTAGTTGCTCTGCGACGATTGGACTGCGTGAGGCCATCATCGAGCTAGCATAAATATTATGGATAGGCACCAACTTGGCTTGTCCTTGTTGCATATCAGTTGTCGTCACAGACATTGCTTCTGGCGCAATATATTGACGTGTTTCTAGACGTGCTAGCTGATCAAATAAGCGTACGCCTGGATCACCATTTTTCAGATGGCCGCCAACTTTGTCTTGGTACTTGTTCCATGCTTGTGGTGAGTTCCAACCTGCCGCACTGGCAAAAGGAATCATCGAGCTTGGCGTTTGCTTACCGCTATAACCTTCCATTGAGAAGGTCAAACCGGTGTCTAAATCTTTTGGCTGCATCGGCTCATGCACGGATATCGGCGCACGCATAGCGGTACGACCTGAATAGCGGCGTGGCTGACGAGCAATTTTAAGACCAGTCATACGGTAATCAGCATCAGGAGCAGCACCTTTAATACCAGCAAGCTTAGGATGCGTAGCGATTAATGCCTTGATGACATCATCTAGCTGTGTCCAATCAACATCACGACCTTCAATGCTACTATGCACTGCATGTAACCAGCGCCAGCCTTCTTTGATGCTACTCATCGGATGATAATATTCATTGTCATAAACTTGGAAGAAACGCTGCGCACGGCCTTCAGCAGAGATTAGCGTACCATCTGCTTCAGCAAAGCTTGCCGCAGGTAATACGATATCGACATCTTTGTGCCAATCAAGTAGCTGATGATCCAATGCTATGACGGTCTTATCAGATAATAGCTGCGTCAATTTATTGGCATCGATAGCATCAGTCAGTTGATTTTCAGCGACAATAACCACATCAAAATCAGTGGCTAGCAACTCTTCTACTGATTGTCCACCGAGCATGCAAACACCCATGCTATTGGCATCGGTAACTGTTAAGTAGATACCTGCTTGCGCCTGATACTTATTGTTTACTTCTTTCAGCTCAAGTTCTTTAGCAGGCGCGCGTTCTATATTGTCTTGCGTTTCTGTATCAGCACCAGTTTCAGGCTTGTTTGGTTTAGCAGATAGCTCTTTATCTTCTATTTGCGCTTGCTCATCACGAACTTGAGCATTATGAGCCTCAACTTGATGCTGTTCAGTCGCTTTAATTGCTGAACGTTTTTGCGTCAATGCTTGAGTAATCTGCGCCGCTGCTTCTATCAATGCGGTAGACGATAAGCTACTACCCGAGATAACCAGTGGCTTATCCGCTTGAATCAAGTCATAAGCGATTTGCTGCGCCAACGCTTGCATCCCATCAGTCTCATTACTGGCATCAGTACTAGTATCAACATGAGCATCTTGCTCAGCCGCTTGTGGATCTACTATTTCTAATAAATCATCAGCGAAACTAGCAATCTCAGCAGCAACCTTAAAGCCAAGCTTAGTGATATCTTCAGGCGTTGCGACTACGCTGACTTTACTGATGTCTTCGAGCTTAGTCTGAGTCACATCGATGACATAGACAGGACTTAAGGCATCTTGAGCAATACGTTTAACAGGCTCTGCAAGCCACGGCTGCGTTTTTAATGCTGCCGCCATTTTTAGGCCTTCGTTCTTTGCGGCTTGGCGTACTGACAATGCAACACGTGATGAGGTTTGAGTGATATCTTCACCCAATACCAATACCGCATCATAACTTTCGATATCTGTCATGCTAGGATTATAAATGCCTTCAGTACTCAATACTTCGATGCATTTATTGACCAGTGCTTGCTGCTGATGGTTCAAACCAGTTGAAAACTTATCAAAGCCCACCAGGTTTTTTAGCGCAAAGTTGGTCTCTAGACTGGCACGAGGTGAGCCAATACCAATGACTTTTTTATCTTTGATACGTTTGATGGTTTCATCAAGTGCATAATCGATATTTATTTTGACATGCTTATCATTGATACGTTCAAGCGCTTGGGTAGGACGATCGTCACGGTTGACATAGCCATAGCCAAAGCGACCACGGTCACATAAGAAATAGCGGTTTACTTCACCGTTATAGCGGTTTTCGATACGGCGCAATTCACCATAACGCTCACCTGGTGAGATGTTACAACCAGCCGAACAACCATGACAAACGCTTGGCGCATACTGCATATCCCATTTACGGTTGTAACGCTCAGAATGCGTTTTATCAGTAAAAACACCTGTTGGACACACTTCGGTTAAGTTGCCTGAGAACTCGCTCTCAAACTGACCATCTTGGTCGCGACCAAAATAGACGCGGTTGTTTGAGCCATAGACGCCTAAATCTTCGCCGCCCGCATAGTCTTTGTAAAAACGTACACAGCGATAGCAAGCGATACAACGGTTCATCTCATGTGCGATGAACGGACCAAGCTCTTGGTTGTGATGCGTGCGTTTGGTAAATCGATAGCGACGACGATTATGACCAGACATATAGGTCATATCCTGCAGATGACAATGTCCACCCTCTTCACAAGTTGGACAGTCATGTGGATGGTTGGTCATGAGTAGCTCAACCATTGATTTACGGAATGCTTTGGCTTCATCATCAGTGACCGAGATGTACATGTCATCGCCAGGGGCGACCATACATGACATCACGAGACGACCGCGACCCGCTTCCATATCTTCTTTGTTTTGAAACTGCTTGACCGCACACTGACGGCACGATCCTACTGAACCAAGAGCTGGATGATAACAAAAATAAGGCACATCAATGCCGAGCGATAAACAAGCTTGTAACAAGTTATCTGCGCTATCTACTTCGACAGTGGTTCCATCAATATGTATGACTGCCATGCCGCTCTCCTTATTTCACTACTGGCTGTTGGTTGGCTGCAGCATCAATAATATCGACACCAACCGCCTGCGCGATTTTTTGATCAAATTCAGGACGGAAATATTTAATCGCACTCATTAGTGGCTCCATCGCACCTGGCGCATGCGCACAGAAAGTTTTACCAATCCATAAGTCACGTGTAAGGCCCTCTAATTTTTCCAAATCACCTGTCTGCCCCTCACCATCATTGATGGCAGTAAGCAGTTTAACACCCCACGGCAGACCATCACGGCATGGTGTACACCAACCGCAAGATTCACGCTGAAAGAAAACCTCAAGATTACGAACCAGTGGCACCATATCTTGTGCTTCATCCACCACCATAATCAGTCCTGTACCCATACGACTACCAGCTTTTTGAATAGTGTCAAAATCTACTATGACATCTAAATGTTCGGCTGTTAAAAAGTCAGTCGATGCGCCACCTGGTAGCCATGCTTTAAGCGTTTTACCATCAATCATACCGCCCGCCAAACCTTCAATGATTTCGCGTGCGGTATAACCAAAGGGCAATTCCCACAGACCAGGATCATTGACCAATCCTGAACAGCCAAATAGCTTAGTACCTGGTGTTTTGCTAGTACCTTTGATATCCGATAGCGACTGGTACCACTCTACGCCATGGTTTAAGATGGCGGGCATATTGCTCAAGGTCTCAACGTTATTGACAACGGTTGGGCGGCCCCACGCACCAGAAATTTGCGGGAAAGGCGGTTTGGTACGTGGGTTGGCACGTCGGCCTTCTAGACAGTTAATAAGTGCCGTTTCTTCACCGCAAATATAGCGTCCAGCACCCGTATGCACATGCAGGTTAAAACTAAAATCTGAGCCTAAAATATTATCGCCCATGAGGTTGTTAGCCAAGCACTCATCAATGGCAGCAACCAAACGCTCAGCGGCCAAAATGTACTCACCACGAATAAAGATATAACCATCGGTTGCACCAATTGCATGCGCGGTAATAAGCATACCTTCAATCAACTGAAGCGGTAGACGCTCCATTAATAGACGGTCTTTAAAGGTACCCGGCTCCATCTCATCGGCATTACAGATAAGATAGCGAGGTAAACCATCTGGCGGTGACATAAACGTCCATTTCAAACCAGCATTAAAGCCTGCACCACCGCGACCTCTGACGTTAGCAGCTTTAATCATATCGCCGACGGCTTTAGGCGATTGACTTAAGGCCTGCTTTAAGCCATCAAAACCTTTTAGAGATTCGTAAGTGGCCAGATCTAGCACCGCATCATGATGTGCTAGACGCCACGTTAACGGTTTGGTTTCGCTAGTGGCTGTGGCTTTATCACCATAAATTGGAATGCGCTGCTCATTAAGCTGGCTTGGTGCTTTGCCTTGGCTACGTTGAGCAATCTGCTCTGAAAGCGTTAATCTCATGCGTATAGCTCCAATAATTGCGCGACCTCGGAGGGTTGGACGGGACCATACGTGTCTTCATCAATCAACACAGCAGGCCCTTTATCACAGTTACCTAAGCAGCAAATTGGCAATAATGTAAAGCGCCCATCTGCCGTTGTTTGACCATATTCAATACCCAGCTGCGATCTAATTTCAGCCGATAACGCCTCATAGCCTGTCAAAAAACAAGCCACTGAATCACAAATAAGGATAACGTGGCGACCAACAGGCTGACGATAAATACGGTTAAAGAAAGTAGCGACCCCATCCATATCTGACATTGGAATATTTAGAATATTAGCAATGGCGTTCACCTGCGCATCATCTACCCAACCGTTACGCTTCTGCACGATTTTTAGTGCATCTAGTGAGGCAGCACGGGCTTGTGGATAATGGTGCATAAACTCATGGATAGACGCAATTTCCTCGCTAGTGAGAATGCTTTCCACATCTACTTTTGGCATTTTATCGGAAACAATTTTCATAGTTTTCTATCTGTCCTCACTCATCACACTTCATCACCGAATAGCAATAGCCTTAACAGACTTATGAATATCGCTATACCGCAACATATCAGCATTTTGGTGTGCCATTCGGCAATGATATATTGATAATATGTGTCTTTTTAATAACTATAATTTTTCACTCAAAGCACTAGGCTTAAATCAAAGCGTTAGCGATCACAATCTGCCATCACAATATCAATTGATGCCAAATACATGATGGCATCAGAGACGAGCGAACCATTAATCACTGACGGCATCTGCTGTAAATGTGCAAATGTCGGCGTACGGATACGGGTACGATAGCTCATCGTCGCCTTATCTGAGGTGATGTAATAACTGTTTAGACCTTTAGTCGCCTCGACAATCGTCGTACACTCGCCCGCTGGCATCACAGGACCCCAAGATACTGAGATAAAGTGATTAATAAGAGTTTCAATATCGTTTAAGGTACGGTCTTTCGGCGGCGGTACAGCTAGTGGATGATCCGCTTTATAAGGGCCTTGTGGCATATTATCCATACACTGGCGAATGATACGTAACGACTGACGCATCTCTTCGACTTTTACCATACAACGATCATAAGCATCACCGTTGTAACCCACTGGCACTTCAAAATCGTAATTCTCATAGCCCATATATGGACGCGCTTTACGCAGATCAAAATCAACGCCTGTCGCGCGCAGACCTGCACCAGTGACACCCCAAGCCAATGCTTGCTTTGCATTGTACTGAGCAACCCCTTGGGTACGGCCTTTAAGCACGCTGTTTTGCAATGCTGCTTTGACATACTCGTCCAAGCGTTTTGGCATCCAGTCTAAGAACTCACGAACCAGACGCTGCCAACCACGCGGTAGATCAGCAGCAGTACCACCAATACGGAACCAAGCCGGATGCATTCGATAGCCAGTCACTGCTTCGATAACGTCATAGGCTTTTTGGCGATCGGTAAACATATAGAATACAGGGGTCATACCACCCGCATCCTGAATAAAGGTACCGACGAATAACAAGTTATTGGTAATACGAAAAAACTCACTCATCATTACGCGGATGGTTTCAGCGCGCGGTGGAATCTTAATTCCTGCAAGCTTCTCAACCGACATGATGTACGGCAGTTCATTCATCACACCGCCGAGGTAGTCAATACGGTCGGTATACGGAATAAATGAGTGCCATGTTTGACGCTCAGCCATTTTTTCTGCACCGCGATGATGATAGCCAATATCAGGGATACAATCGACGACTTCTTCTCCGTCGAGCTGTAGCACCAAACGGAACGCACCGTGAGCAGAGGGATGGTTAGGACCAATGTTCAAGAACATAAAGTCTTCGTCACGACCTGAGCGTTTCATACCCCACTCTTCTGGGACAAAACGCAAGTTCTCTTGCTCGTATTGTTGCTTGGCAGTATTCAAGAAATATGGGGTAAATTCAGTCGCGCGCGCATGATACTCTTTACGCAGTGGATGACCTTCCCAGTATTTTGGTAATAAGATACGCGTTAGATGCGGATGACCTGTAAAAACAATGCCAAACATGTCCCATACTTCACGCTCATACCAATTGGCATTTGGCCAAATCTGAGTGGCACTCGGCACATTTACATCGTCTTCGCTCAATGCAACTTTGACCCGCACATCACTATTACGCTCAAGTGACATCAAGTGATAAAACACCGTAAAGTCACTATCAGGTAAACCCGCACGATGCTGACGAAGACGCTCATCTATTGCTGATAGGTCAAATAACATGACATAGGGTTTTGGCAACTTACGCAAGAATAAGAGAATGTCGAGTAAGTCAGCACGTGCAACCCACACTGTTGGAATCTCATCAACAGTGTGCTGTACAACGAATTTGCCAGCATACTTATGCTCTAGCTCTTTGATAACTGCTGGAACAGGTTTGATCTTAGGATCTGTGTTTTCGACTACCGTGACCATGAATGATGTATTCCTTCATTAATCATAACTGATTCATCATAACTACACTGTGATGAGCGTATAAAACGTTGACGTTGTTGCTATGGTTATTACCATTAATCTAAACGCACGAGCCTAAATACTGTCTGGGCTACGCAAGTTTTTAACCGCGATACGATCTGCTTGCTTACGATCGCGCTCAGGTGTCATCTGTGGCTGATAGACACCTTTCTCGTTGACATAAGCACCTAACGGACGGCGCTCTTTAGTAATGGACTCTTGTAACAACATCAAACCTTGGATTAGCGCTTCTGGACGCGGTGGACAGCCTGGCACATACACATCGACTGGAATAATTTTATCCACGCCTTGTACGACCGAGTAGATATCATACATGCCACCAGAGTTGGCACAGGCACCCATTGAAATAACCCATTTAGGCTCAAGCATTTGCTCATAAAGGCGCTGAATAACCGGCGCCATTTTGACAAAGCACGTGCCAGCAACGATCATCACATCTGCCTGACGAGGCGACGCACGAATAACTTCCGCGCCAAAGCGTGATAAGTCATGAACAGCGGTTAAGGTAGTGGCATATTCGACATAACAGCAAGACGTACCAAAGTTAAATGGCCAGAGTGAGTGCTTGCGCCCCCAATTTGCTGTTGAATGAACAAGGTCTTCGAGACGACCCATAAAGACGTTTTTATTGACTTCGTCTTCGATAGGATCATTGACCGTTTGAGTGGTCTGTGCAGGGTAAGTATCTGCATCAGGGTTGGCTTTTGTTAATGTGTATTTCATAACATACAACCTTTATATTAGACGTAGTGTGACAATCATCTTGTCCTCGCTATCGCCTTAACTTCTATTATTAATAAGCAATCATCAATACAAACACATCTTCATACTTCTACTATTAGCGCTTGATAGGCTGTTGCCAACTAAGACAAACTTAATAATTAACGCTTAACATTATCTTTTTGATCAGATACCGCAAAGTCCACAGAAGTAACATTACCTGTGGTATTAATGTGATCGATGTTTTCTAGATGATGACGATTGATTTCAATATTGTTTGACACGTTAATCTGGCCTGAAGACTGTGCTGGCACTTTACCCGTGGGATCAACCATTAACTCATGAGCACCGTCAAACTTAGTGATGTCTGCCAGGTTAAAACCAGCAGGTGCTGCGTATAGACGTACTTTTTTGCGCAGCTTATCAGCAGGTGCCCAGTTCATTGCACCGAGACTTAGCTCATAGATTAAACCGATGATGAGAATAGTAATAAAGATGGCAGCCGCAGCAAAACCAAGCCAGCCTGCCTCACGCACTGACACGGCGTAGGCATACAAATAGAGCGCTTCTAGATCAAAGATAACAAAGAAGATAGCCACCAAATAAAATTTGGCAGACAAACGAATACGGGCGTTGCCAGCTCCGACAACACCCGCTTCAAATATTTCTTCTTTTTGTGAACCTTGAGAGCGACCACCAAGCAAACGTGGTACGACTAGCATAAAGACAACTAGCCCAATGGCGGCTAAGATAAAAGCGATTGCTGACCAACTAAAAGCAGACATGATAATACGTGCTCCTCACCCAATCGAGTGTTAAGCGCAGCGCAAGTACGCACCTATTCAAGGTCGTCTAGCGATAGGCATTACACAAACGAAAACACAAAGCGACCGTCATTCCAATCACTGTATTGAAGCAACTGTCATTAAGTCACATTTTAGGTATTTGCTAGTAACAACCAATTATCAAGCATATTGACGACGATGTCAGACATAACCAACGGTAGAATTTCCGAAGATACCTACGGAAAAATGGCTGGTCGCCTAACCCATCTTGTAACAACGTTAGATAAACGTATTAAATCAATATCATATTGGCTTGTTTACTTAATTGATTTAATAGCTCATTACACGTCGTCAACAATGACAAGACAACTGGCATAAATTATTTACGTACTATACGCATTTCAGCGTCTAAAAGCTAGTTTTTAACTGTATTGAACGGTCATTTTATATGCAAAAAAACATGTTTTTTGCAACAACAGTTATGATATATAGGTTACCTTATATTGTGTCCAAATCCATGTTTTCAATCATGAGTAGTAATGACGCCTTATAAAGCAAAGGTTTGATGCCTCTAAACCGCTTTTTCGACATGCAACTCCTCACCCAAAGTACTGCCTTTTGCTTTATAATAGCCCACTTGATTTTATTGAATAACTTTTTGATTAAAACATCATTAGGACAGCCATTTTAGTGATACGCATCGCGTATATCTTAATACTGCTATCAGCACTACCTTCTTTTTTGCTTTTGTCTTACAGGTCACCTTATGAGTCAACTTAATCCTAAACAAGCCGAGGCCATGCTTTATGTCTCTGGTCCACTATTGGTTCTGGCAGGCGCTGGTTCTGGTAAGACGTCAGTGATTACGCGCAAAATTGCCTATCTTATCGAAGAATGCGACATGCCTGCTGAGCGTATCACAGCAGTGACTTTCACCAACAAAGCCGCCCGTGAGATGAAAGCTCGGGTTAGCAAGCTACTGCCTAGCGAAAAAATGCGCGGTTTGACAGTATCAACTTTTCACCAATTCGGGCTGCAGTTTTTACGCTATGAGCTGATTCATACACCACTAAAAGGCAATTTTTCCATCATGGACAGTGACGATAGCAAACGTCTACTGATGGAGCTGATGATGCGTGACAATCTAAGCGGCGCAGAAAGCCGTGAGCTGGTTGGCAAAGCAATAAAAATGATTTCCGATTGGAAAAACGATCTGGTTGAACCCGACAAAGCGATGGAAACCTTAGACGACCCAGAAGAGATGATTTTTGCTACTTTATATGCATTATATGAGCGTAATTTACGGGCTTATAATGCAGTCGATTTTGATGACTTAATTGTCCTGCCAACCAAGATACTGCGTGAGAACAGAGAGCTACGTGATAAGTGGCAAAACCGTATTCGTTACTTGCTGGTCGATGAGTATCAAGATACCAATACCGCTCAGTATGAGATGATCAAACATCTAGTTGGTCCACAAGGTCGCTTTACCGTAGTTGGTGACGATGACCAATCTATTTATGCTTGGCGTGGGGCCAAGCCTGAAAACATGGGACTGCTAAAAGAAGATTTCCCAAAACTAAAAATTGTCATGCTCGAGCAAAACTACCGCTCTACCACGCGTATTTTGACTTCAGCCAACGCCGTCATTACCAATAACGAGCATTTATTTGAAAAGAAACTATGGTCAGATAAAGGTCAAGGCGAAAAAATTCGGATTATTAATTGCCGTAATGATGATGACGAATCCGAGCGCGTGGCAAAAGAGATCGTTACGCATAAACTACGTTTCGGTAATGAGTGGGAGCAGTACGCCGTTCTGTACCGTAGTAATTTTCAAGCGCGGATGCTAGAAGCACAGCTGCGACAGTTACAAGTGCCTTATAAGTTATCTGGCGGTCAGTCTTTCTTTGCACGTAGTGAAATCAAAGATATTATGGGCTATCTACGCCTGATTTTGAATCCTGAAGACGACAGTGCCTTTTTGCGGATTATCAACACACCTAAGCGCGGCATGGGACCAGCCACACTCGAAAAGCTTGGCTTGTTTGCGCAGGAGCACAGCATATCGCTACTGGCTTCCTGTACCCATGCTGGTCTGTCTCATGTTTTGCCATCGAAGGCTTATGGCACAATAAAAGAGTTCGGTGACTTTATCGAGCATTATACGCGTGAGTTAGACCAACATCCTGACCCTGTGCCCATCGTGCGTCAGATGATTGATGAAACTGGCTATATTGATTTTGTGCGTAGCGACTCAAAAACACCGCAACAAGAAAAAAATCGCATCGATAATATCGATATGCTCTACACCAGTATTCAATCTTTGATTAACCGCGCGGAAGAAGATGAAGATCGCACTATTGATACCATTATTCGTAAACTGGTATTACTGGATATGCTGGAGCAGCAGCAAGAGGAAGAGAATACCAACAAAGTCAACTTGATGACTTTACATGCCGCAAAAGGCTTGGAGTTTGATTTTGTTTATATCATGGGTTTAGAAGAAGAAATGCTACCGCACCGCAACTCGATTATGAGTGAAACAATCGAAGAAGAACGTCGCTTAATGTACGTAGGCATCACCCGTGCCCGTCGCGAGCTGACGTTGACACTAGCGACTCAGCGCCGTGCAGGTGGGCAGATGCGTGTCACCTCTGAATCACGATTTTTGGAGGAGCTACCAGAGGATCATATCGACTGGCCTGCCAAAGCCAAAAAGAAAAAAGCGACCAAAGATCCAGAAGCGGTCGCTGATGAATATTTGGCGAATATTCGAGCGTTATTAGGTAATCGCTAGGGCGTGTCCTCATTTTAAAAATGGTAATAAAAATGAGATAAATTGCAGTCAAACAAGGAAAATAGCGCAGATAATATCGAGATATTAGTCAGCTATTTGACACCATTTGGCAAGATTTAGCCATTTTTAACCCTTTTAGATGACTATCGATTGAATTGAGGACACGCCCTAGTATGCATCAACACACTTAAACAATACGACCAAAACTAAGCCAACAATTAGGGCGTGTTGAACATTCAAATGTGGTGCTGGCAGTGACTATTTTTTAGACAATATGCAGTGAAATTTTTGATGCCTAGTCATTTTAGGTTAAACAATTTCGCTATATATTGGCAAAAAAGAGTACTCCCCCGAAGGGCTGATGCTAAAATCACCCCAAACGTTGTTGCAAACCTAGCTAAGGTCTCGACATTATCGGCGGCTTGCGCCTAGTTTAGTGCAATTTTAGCGATCAGCAGCCCTAATATTTGAATGTTCAACACGCCCTAATATTTTAGTAATTGCTACTATTTACAGTTTTAAAAATCAGGAATTTTTATGCCTACTCCTATGCCTGATCAAGACCAACCTTCTTCACTACAAATAGATTATAATTCAGCTGAACACAACGCTGAATATAAGCTGCTGTATCTGCAAGGATTGGTGGCTAACAAGGCATATACAGCCATTACTGAGTTTTTAGAAAAACAGTCAGAATACGAAATTGCCAACCTACTAGAGTCCTTTCCGACTCAAAACCGTCTCTTAATCTGGGCGCAGGTTCCAGAAAGCATTAAAGGTGAAGTCCTTGCTGAGTTAGATGTTGATACGCGCCAGCCTTTGATGGAGAACATCTCTTCAAGAGAAATCTCTCTATTTACCCAAGATCTAGATGCACAAGATATCTCTGAAATCTTGGATACAGTGACTGACAGTGTGCGAACCTCAGTCATGGCGACCTTAGACGAAGATATCCGAGTTCAGGTCAACAGGCTAGACACCTATGTCGACTGGGAAGTCGGTAGCTATATGGATCCTGATATTATTCAGGTAAGAGAAGACATCACGCTTGCAGAAGTGCAAAACTGGCTACGAGAAAACGATGACTTACTCGATGATGAAAGCCAAGAGCTGTTGGTCGTTGATCAAAGCCAACAGTTACTCGGACTATTAAGTTTGGTAGATTTGATTAAACATCATCAAACCACTCTGGTATCCGACTTGATTGATGTGGCTGTTACTATTAATGATCGACTAGATATCCAAGATGCTGCTGCGATTTTTCGATCAGAAGATATACGCTTTGCTCCCGTGATTAATAGCTATGGTGAGCTGGTGGGTCAATTGAATGGTGAGGATATCATGGAAATCATCCAAGATGATGTCGATAGCACCATGAAAAATCTTGCGGGTGTCAGTCAGGACGAAGAGTTGTTTGCACCAATTTTGACCAGCGCCAAAAGTCGTAGCGTTTGGTTAGGCATCAACTTGTGTACCGCGCTATTAGCAGCGGCGGTCATTGGACAATTCGAAGAAGTATTGGCACAAGTCGTGGCGCTCGCGATACTTATGCCAGTTGTCGCTAGTATGGGTGGTATCGCCGGTTCTCAGACACTGACAGTTGTCATCCGTGGTATGGCGATGGGTCAAATCGGTGGTTCTAACCGTGTATGGCTATTAAACAAAGAACTGTGGGTCGGCGCCATAAACGGTATTATTTGGGCAATAATCATGGCATTTATTGCCCAACTGTGGTTTCATGACATCAAAATTAGTGCGGTCATTGGCTTGGCCATTGCTATTAATATGACAGCCGCAAACGTATCGGGTATCAGTATACCGCTAGTGCTAAAACGTATGAATATCGACCCTGCACTATCTGCTTCCGTTATTTTGACCACAGTAACCGATATCGTCGGCTTTATGTCATTCTTAGGCTTAGCCAGTGTCTTGATACTATAATCAAACACTAAACTTTAGAAAATGTCATTACTATTCAACAGACCCTAAATCACCTTTGCTCAAAACCATCATTTTCAAATTCTAAAATCTTTAAGAGAGTGCATTATGCAAGCTGTACAAGTAAAAGTCGTCAACCCTAAAATCACTGAAGATGAAGCATTTTCTCTTCCAACACGTGCCACTGATGGCAGTGCAGGTATCGACTTGCGTGCGTGTATTGATGCGCCATTGACCATTAAAGCCGGTGAAACACATTTGATTGGTACTGGGCTCGCCGTTTATATCCAAGACCCTAATTATGCAGGTATGATCTTGCCGCGCTCAGGGCTTGGTCATAAGCACGGTATCGTTTTAGGTAATCTAGTCGGGCTCATTGATGCTGATTATCAAGGTGAGCTGATGGTTAGTATTTGGAATCGCAGTAACGAAGACTTTGTGCTTAACCCAGCAGAGCGTATGGCGCAGTATATTGTCGTACCAGTTGCCCGTCCTGAGTTTTCAGTGGTATCAGAGTTCAGTGATGAAAGCGAGCGCGGTGCCGGTGGGTTTGGACATTCAGGTCGTCAGTAGTCCATGATCAGTAGCCATTACTGATTTGTTATTTTATTTTTTGTCCATTTTAATAATAACCACGATAATAAGGAGAGTAAGCAATGCCATCTTTTGCTGCGCAGCAATCCTTGTTTCGTGCTTATGATATTCGTGGTTCACGCCAGTATTTTACTACTGATTTTATACAAGCATTGGGTCATGCTTTTGCTCATCGTTATAGCACATTACCTGTTTTTTCGGACCATACGTTCTCAAATGATGCCTGTGCGCATAATACTGAATTAAAAGATATTAGTTCAACAAATAGTCTTATAACTCAAAACCAAAACAATAAAGACACCATTATCGTGATTGGTTACGATACGCGTATCGGTAGCGATATGATTGCGCAAAAGATTGCATCTATATTGGCTCATCATGACTTACAAGTTGTCCAATTGGGTCTG
This sequence comes from Psychrobacter sp. AOP7-B1-24, assembly GCF_052376215.1. NCBI lineage: Bacteria > Pseudomonadati > Pseudomonadota > Gammaproteobacteria > Moraxellales > Moraxellaceae > Psychrobacter > Psychrobacter sp. AOP7-B1-24. Next base: position 22,907 of record NZ_JBQSVL010000005.1, on the reverse strand, counting down.
GTTACGACACCTATGATGGTTTTCTGGGCTGAGCAATATCAAGGACACGGCATCATTGTAACTGCCAGTCATTCTGCAAAAGAGATTTTAGGCATCAAATGGTTGGTAAACCATCGGTCGCCAAGCAGTGCAGAGATTCAGCTGTTTTATCAGCAACTCCTGCATCGCCAGCAGGCATCAATCGATGCAGAATACAACTGTGCTATGCAAGCGAATGGTCTTAAAAACCATCCGCAGGATACATGCTTACCTGCGGAGCAAGTAGCAACGACTTATATTGCCTCTATTGACCAAGTCTTTCAGAAAATCCATCAATCTAGGCAGCAACGTTCAAACAAACGACTGTCAAAAAACAATAACCAACTCTTTACCAAGCTTGATTTTCGAGTGATTATCGACTGTATGCATGGGGCGACCAGTATCATCGCTCAGCGTTTATTTGCCCATTTCTGCCAAGATGTTATCATGCTCAATGACACACCAGACGGCAACTTCCCCTCTGGAAGTCCTGACCCTACCGAACCTCATCGTCTTAAACAATTACAGTACAGTGTACGACAACATCAAGCAGACATAGGTCTAGCTTTTGATGGTGACGGCGATCGCCTAATGATCGTGGATAATAACGGCAAAGTCGTCTCGCCTGACCATCTACTGTACTTACTGGCGCAATTAACACTCGCTGAACACCCTGACATGTTATCCCCTAAAATTTCTGTGGATTCACCATTCAAGCCTCAGATCGTTTTTGATATTAAATGCTCTCATCACCTTTCAACCCTTTTGTCTGAGCTTGGGGCAACACCGATCATCAGTCGCACAGGTAGCAGCTTTATGCGCCAGCAGTTACAGTATTCTGCTGGTGAAATCGTCTTTGCTGGTGAACTGTCAGGACATTTTATATTCAATGATAGCCGTTTTATTGTTTATGACGATGGTATGTATGCCGCTTTACGACTGTTACACTGGTTAGCAGCGAATGGCGCTGGACATGGTAAAAAATCGCTGACAGATATGACGGATGAGCTACCTGCAATGGTCAGTACTGCAGACCATTATTTACCGTTGCCAAAGACTTTGAGGACAGAGTATTCAATCGTAGAGCAGCTGTCTCAATTCTGCCGTTACTTACGCCAACTCTTAAAAGCGACATCAGCAGATTCTGAGCAGCATTTAATAAATACTAATTCGCTAGTAGATTGTCATTGTTCAGTGATTGAGCCCCACTTAACACTCAAACAAGCCAGAGAGTTAATGCCAGTAGGGACAACGCTAAGCTGTATCGATGGCGTTCGTTTGGATTTTGCACATGGCTTTGGCGTACTGCGACAATCAAACACCAGTCACCATCTGACGGCGCGCTTTGCTGGTGATAGCATTGATGAGCTAAAAGCAGTTCAAGAAAAATTTGCCACATTATGTCGCCCATTTGATAAAGACCTGGCTGCACAGATTGTCGCGATTCCTGCCGAATAATCATATGTCACAAACTGTTTTATCTATGCGCAAGACTGCATCAAGAAACACAATATAACCAACCCGCTCAACACTGTACTTTAGGAGTTTTTAATGACGCTTAACCTAGATGATGCCAAAATCACCGCTGAAGTATTGACCACAGCCCTACCTTATATTCAGCGCTTTGTCGGTAAATTGATCGTGGTCAAATACGGCGGCAATGCCATGACTGACCCTGCGCTTGAAAGCTCGTTTGCCCGTGATATTGTGTTGCTAAAAACCGTTGGCATGCATCCAGTCGTCGTACATGGTGGTGGTCCACAAGTCGATAACTTGTTAAAAGAGCTTGGTCGTCAGTCTGACCGTATTGATGGTATGCGTGTCACTGATAAAAGCACCATGGATATCGTTGAGATGGTGCTAGGTGGCGGCGTCAATAAATCTATTGTTAGCTTGATTAATAAGCACGGTGGCCGCGCGATTGGTTTGACAGGCAAAGACGCTAACTTAATCCAAGCAAAAAAACTGGTCATGGAAAAAGTGGGCGAAGATGGTGTCGCTGTCCCTGTCGATCTAGGGTTTGTCGGTGATGTAGTTAGTGTTAATAAAGACGTGATTAATATGCTTATCTCATCTGACTTTATTCCGGTCATCGCACCGCTTGGCGTCGATAGCGAAGGTCACACTTATAATATCAATGCTGATCTAGTCGCAGGGAAAGTCGCAGAATTCTTGCAAGCCGAAAAATTGATGTTACTGACCAATATCAAAGGTGTATTGGGTCGTGATGGTCAAGTCGTCACTGGGCTGACGCCGAAGAAAGTCGATGGACTGATTGAAGATGGCACTATCTCAGGTGGCATGATTCCTAAAATTCAGTGTGCGCTTGATGCCGTACGTAGCGGCGTAAAAAGCGCTGTCATTGTTGATGGCCGTGTGCCCCATGCGACCTTGCTTGAGATCTTTACCAACGAAGGTGTCGGTACCTTAATCAGTCGTGAATTAGATGCATAATTGAGCCAACAGCCTACGATTATTAGCATGAAAAATATTCGTATAGAAAACACTAGTATAAAAAAGCCCGAGCTCGGATACCAAGCTCGGGCTTTTTAACTGTCTATCAATTTTATGATCTATTAGGGCGTGTTGAACATTCATTCAAACAAGATGAATTTAATAAGCACAAAACTCAACAGAACTATGATGACTATTGCCATAAATCTTCATATAGTGGTTGCCTTTACTCTCAGTAATGTAAGACGTTTCATTATCATAGCGGTCACCGTCCAATCGACCACTTGGCCCTGAGACGTAAGCCATATTGATACGATCATCGCCAACATTACGAATCACTAAGTTTTGGTCTGCTGCGAGCCATAAACGAAACACTTTTCCATCTTTGATATTGCCTGTAAAGTTACCGCAATAGCTGTCTTTTGCAAAGGTTACTTTAGTTGATGAGTCTGCCGCCTGTACGCTTGTGACCATTATAGGTGCTGCTGCAAGCGTAGCCATCAGTAATAATTTTTTCATCATTCTATCCTCGAACATTAGGGTCTATTGAACATTCAGATACCGTGCTGATAGCACATTTAAACATTCAATAGACCCTATAAATTAGTAAACTTAATTCTACCGATGAGAGCATAGTTTATAATTTGTCAAAGTGACAGCTTTTTATGAAAATTATTTATGAAAAAACCGCCTCAAACTCAGCTTCATTAAAGCCGCACAGCAATATTGACTGACTTTGATTTTTATCGTCAATCTGACCTTCCACAATCGGACGCTTAATCATACTGGTGTTTTCGACTAGTAAATCAATCGCGTTATTTATATCGGCATCAGCTGCTTGCTTTTGCTCATCGGTCAGCTTGCGCCATGTGGTACCACGCTTGTTCAGCACTTTATCGATACCTAGCGCATCTACCCAACGCTGGACGCTTGGTTTGTCGATGCCTTGTTTTTTATAATCATGAAAATCATAGCTAACACCTAACTCCTCAAGCTTAGTAAACGCCTTTTTCATGGTGCTGCATGATTTGATACCGTAAATAGTGATGGTCATAATGATTCCTATATAATATCTTAAGTGCTTATAAACTTCTTAATACTGCTCTATTATTACGTTGCCCCATCGCATTTTTTGCCGATTTGCGCTATTCTAGCGTATCTAATTTTCTTATCAAAATATTCAATCTAGAGCCCACTATGAGTAATACTGTGACATCTGACCAAGCAGAAAACAATTATTATAACCCACAAGCTATCGAAGCGGCGCAACAAGCCAAATGGGCAACTGACAAGCGCTTCGAAGTTAGTAATGAGCCAAGCGATAAGCCAAGCCGTTATATGCTGTCTATGTTTCCTTATCCAAGCGGCAAGCTACATATGGGGCACGTGCGTAACTATACAATTTCGGACGTACTGAGCCGTTACTATCGCCTAAAAGGTCATGAAGTCATGCAGCCAATGGGCTGGGATGGTTTTGGCTTGCCAGCAGAAAACGCCGCGATCGCCAATCAAACCCCACCTGCCAAGTGGACGTTTGCCAATATTGACAACATGCGCGCACAGCTTAAGTTACTAGGCCTATCTATTGACTGGTCACGCGAGTTCGCTACTTGTAGCCCTGAATACTATCAGTGGGAGCAGTGGTTATTCTTACAGTTATACAAAAAAGGCTTAGTCTATAAAAAGCTATCGACGGTCAACTGGGACCCGATTGACAATACGGTATTGGCCAATGAGCAGGTCATCGATGGCAAAGGCTGGCGTAGTGGTGCTGCAGTTGAGAAGCGCGACATTCCTATGTATTACTTCAACATCACTGACTATGCTGATGAGCTGCTGGATGATTTGGATCAATTAGAAGGTCATTGGCCATCAGAAGTACTGACCATGCAGCGTAACTGGATCGGTCGTAGTGCGGGTATGGAAGTACACTTTCCATACGAGTTGGCAGGTGAAAGCAATACCTTAGATGTGTTCACTACCCGTCCTGATACCTTGATGGGCGTCACCTATGTGGCAGTTGCAGCAGAGCATCCGCTTGCACAGTATGCATCTGAGAATGATAAAGCAATCGCAGATTTTTGTGCCTTGTGTAAAAAAGGCTCAGTCGCTGAAGCCGATTTGGCCAAAGCCGAAAAAGTCGGTATGGACACAGGTCTGACTGTCACTCACCCACTAACTGGCGAAGAAGTACCAGTTTGGGTTGCGAACTATGTGCTAATGAGCTATGGCTCAGGTGCTGTGATGGCGGTTCCCGCTCATGATGAGCGTGATTATGAATTTGCGAACAAATATAGCCTGCCTATTAAACAAGTCATCCAGTCACCTGAAGGTTATAAAGAGTCTGTGCTTGCTGATGCCAAAGCAGACGGTTCTGAGCCAAACCTTGCCTATACTGAACGCGGCACCTTGGTGAATTCAGGCGAGTTTGACGGTCTAGACTTTGAGCAAGCGTTTGAAGCGATGCTAGCCAAGCTTGAGCCACAAGAATTGGCCAAGAAAAAAATCCAATATCGCTTACGTGATTGGGGTGTCTCGCGCCAACGTTATTGGGGCTGCCCTATTCCAATGATCAATTGCGAGCATTGTGGTACTGTGCCTGTCGAAGAAAAAGACTTGCCCGTCGTCCTACCGACTGATGTCGTCCCTGATGGTCGCGGCAACCCACTCAAAAACATTCCAGAGTTTGTAAACACCACTTGCCCTAAATGTGGCAACCCTGCTGAACGTGAAACCGATACCTTTGACACCTTCGTCGAGTCGAGCTGGTATTACGCACGCTTTGCTAGTCCAAATGATGCGCAAAGCATGGTCAATAAATCTGCTGCCAATAAATGGCTACCTGTTGATCAATATGTCGGCGGTGTTGAGCATGCTGTGATGCATCTACTTTATGCGCGTTTCTTTCACAAGCTCATGCGTGATGAAAACTTGGTATCTGGCAACGAGCCGTTTGCCAACTTGATGACTCAAGGCATGGTACTCGCTGGTACTTTCTATCGCGTCAATGCAGATGGTAGTACCACCTATTACTTCGCCGAAGACATCGATATTGACTATGATGATCGCGGTCAACCGATTAAAGCCATCTTAAAATCTGATGGACAGCCAGTGACTATTGGCAAAATCGAAAAAATGTCTAAGTCAAAGAATAACGGCGTCGATCCACAGATTACCATCGATAAGTATGGTGCTGATACCGTTCGTCTATACACGCTATTTACCGCGCCTGCTGACCAAACGCTAGAGTGGTCGGATGATGCGTTAAAAGGCCCTTATAACTTCGTGAAGAAAGTGTGGCGTATTGCCGCTGAGCACATGCAAGCACTGACTGCTGCAAACTTAGATCTGACGACGCTAAATAGCGAAGTACTTAATACTGAAGGGCTAAGCAAAGAAGCCAAAAACTTGCGCCGTAAGACCCATGAAACCATTGCTAAGATTGACAATGATTTGGGTGATCGTTTGGCACTAAACACACCAGTATCAAGCCTGATGGAGCTTGCCAATGAGCTTACAAGCTTTAAAGCCACCAATGAGCAAAACCTGCAAGTACAACATGAAGCATTGGTAGATTTGCTTATTATGTTATCGGTGTATGCACCGCACGTCGGTGAACATTTACTTGAGCAGCTAGGGCTAGATACTGTTACCCTAAACTATCCAATTGTTGATGAAAGTGCGCTCGTGCAGGATACCATCACGATGGTTGTACAAGTTAATGGTAAAATGCGCGGTAAGATGGATGTCGCGCCAAACAGCGATCCAGAGCAGTTAAAAGTACAAGCTCGAACCATGGAGAGTGTGGCAAAATTTATCACAGGCGACATCAAAAAAGAAATCGTCGTTCCTAATAAGTTGGTCAATATCGTGGTTGCAGGTTAGGCATTTTAGGCTTAGTGGATACTCTATCCAACCTAAGCCTTTTTATAATTTGAGGATAGCGATTATGTCGTATAAACATCGAACTGGTCAGTTACATCCAAGTAAACAGCGCGAACAACGCTATACTACTGTAAGCGTTAGTAGACAGAAGCTAGCAACAGCATTGCTTGCTGCCCTACCGATGTTTACAGTACTAGGCGCAACCGCTGCTTTGAGCGGTTGTGGCTTCCAACTACGTGGCTATGATGCCCCAATGCTCTTGAACGTTGCAAAAACAGCAGTCATCATCGAAGACGATCGCACTTCCTTCCCACTCAAGCTACCGCTAACACAACGCCTAGAAGCTTTAGGCGTCGACGTTATTAGCAACATGACAGCAAAAGATGTCGCTAATAATAATCAGACCAGCGCTGAACCTATTGCTGCAATTAATATTAGCAACCTCAGTTTTAAGCAATACGAGTTGGTCGGTGTTTTGACAGAGATTCGCTTAGTCATATCAGCAGATGTCAGCTACCAAACCATGGAAAACGGCAATCTAGTAACACTAAGCAACCCTATTCAAGTCGAGCGCAGCTATCAATATAATGAAGCATCGGTTAGCACTGATGATCAGCAAGGTGATCAGATTCGAGAATGGCTCTATGAGAGTTTAGCTCGCCGTATCACGGATCAATATGTCGCTATCTCTCTACCTAAAGTGCCATCGGCAGGTGCCACCATACCTGTACAACCTGGTAATGGCTCATCATCAACCGCCGTCGTGACACCAAACCCTTAACATAAACATATTGCCCGCTGAACGTTTGATACTTATTACCTCCATACTTATTACTACCATCAACCTGTGTACTACCAGTCTATGCAAGATACTTTCATAAAAGCCTATCCAAAGCTACTGCAACCGTCCGTTGCAGTAACTGGCTTGTGGCTAGCACATGGTGACGAACCATTACTCAGTCAATGGCTCATCGATGCCTTGCGTCCTCATTGGCACGCACAAAATTATGCGATTAAGCGCATAGAACTGATATCAGTCAAAAGCTGGCAGGAAGTACTATCAGAGCTAGGCAGCCAATCGCTGTTTGATGATGCCAGTGCCTTGATCGTGACTGGCAATCAAAAGCCCGATAAAACTGTCATCGCCGAGTTAGAACGCTTCGCCGTTGATGCACAAACAGGGGCGCACAGCCATAGCCTCCTATGGCTAACCCCCAAACAAGACAAACGTGCCCAAAGCAGTAAATGGTTTGCGCCATTTGCGCAGTATGGTCACATCATTGACTGCAATCTATACAATGAGCAGCAACGTCAACAACTATTACAGATACAGGCCCAGCAGTTTGGATTAAGACTGTCTCAAGAAGCTTGGCAACTACTGATGTCGCATACTGAACATCATTTGCTAAGCGCTTATCAGACCTTATGGCGGCTGTCTTATCTGTTTGCACCACAGTTGGTTGTCAATAATGATGCTAACAAAGTAGATCATACGTCTGAAAAGTCTACCGCAAACGTCGCTTTGGATGTGCAGGATTTACAGGCCGCATTGGTGAGCGATGCTCAATTTAGCGTGTTCGACTTATCAGATGCAATGCTTGCCGGCAATAGCACACAAGTGGTAAAAATCATCTTTCAGCTCAAAGCCACTGATGAACCAACAACCTTGGTCTTATGGGCAATTAGCAAAGATATGCGCCAAATTATACAGTTGATGGATGGGCAAGATCCACAAGCGCTTGGCATTTGGCGTAGCAAACAAGGACTATATCAACAAGCTTGTCGTCGCCAATCAAAAGCGCATACTACCGCATGGCCTGCACTCCTATACCGCTGTGACCAAGCAATAAAAGGGCTTATTCGTCAGCCAGCGTGGGAGCTACTGCTGCAAGCAGCACTTGAGTTATCAGGTCAAAGGTTATTTGAAAGTCCAAAGTAATTTTGAATGGCGCATTCATTTTCTTCTCAGTCATATTAAAGATAGCCTCAGTTAAATAAAAAACCATTAGTCAAAGCCATGGTCATAGCACCATCACTTATCACTTATCACTTATCACTTACCACTTACCACTTATCACTTATCACTTATCACTTATCACTTACCACTTATCACTTACCACTTACCACTTACCACTTACCACTTACCACTTATCACCTACTCCTTCTCTATTCCCACTATGCTCAAAAAAAACCTTAACCTTTCTTAAACTAATTGCCATTTCCTTTTTTGTATCAAACATTTACTATACCTACAATTGATACTTTTGTGGTTGGATAATCGTCATGCGTAAAATGAGTAAAAAATCTGCTATTAAATGGGGTGTTATCGCTTTGATTGTGGTAGCAGTAGCAGCCTTAGCCTATCACTTTTTGAAACCTAAAGAAGAAGGTCCAACCTACTTAACCGCCACGGCTGAAATTGGCGACATAGAAAACAATGTCATGGCATCAGGTAAAGTAAAAGCACTCAACACCGTTGATGTTGGTGCTCAGGTTTCTGGTGAAGTGACTCGTCTCTATGTAGAAGTAGGCGATGAGGTAGAAAAAGGTGATTTGATTGCCCAGATTGATCAAGTGACGCAAAAGAACAACTTAAGCAATCAACAAGCCAGCCTTCAGCAAAGTGAAGCCGCACTCCAAAGTGCTCGTGCAGAAACACTAAGCAAGCAAGCCAATCTAAAAAGTGCCTATGCTGATCTTGCTAGCCGTCAGTCTGAACTAAAACAAGCAAAATCAGACTTTGCTCGATTAGAGTCTTTGGTCTCTATCGATGCAATTTCTCAGCAGGAGTATGACACACAAGAAACCACTGTCGAAACAGCACAAGCTGCGGTTGCCAATGCGAGTGCTGCCATTGATACAGCAAAAGCAGCCATCGCTACTACAAACGCTAATATTAATAGTCAACAGGCGGCCATACGCATATCTGAGACGAATGTAGGCACAGCAGAGGAAGATCTCAGCTATACCACTATTCGTGCGCCCATATCCGGTACGGTGGTCTCTATCACGACTGAGCAAGGTACGACCGTCAACGCCAGTCAAACTGCGCCAACATTGGTCACACTCGCTGACTTATCTACGGTTCGTATCAACGCACAAATCTCCGAAGCTGACGTTATCAACGTCAATGCTGGCATGCCTGCTTACTTCAATATCATTGGTAACCCAGACCAAAAATACAATGCAACATTGACAGCCATTGAACCGGCACCTGAAGAGATTAGTGAGACTAGCTCAACAGATTCTGCTATCTACTATGTAGGCTATGTAGAGGTGCCAAACCCTGATCGATTATTTAGAATTGATATGACCGCCCAGATTTATATCATCATCGATCAAGCCAAAGACGCGTTGCTTGTGCCATCAGCAGCCATACAAGAAAGACCCGCGAAAAATCAAACTGAAGGTCAAGCAAAAACCAGCAAGATTGTACGCGTACTAAATGATGACGGCACAGTAGAGCCTCGCACAGTAGAAGTGGGCATTGATAACCGAGTAAATGCGCAAATTTTAAGCGGATTGGAAGAAGGTGAGCAAGTCATTATTGGTGAAGCTAGTGCCAATGCTTCAGAGAACCGTAGTAGTAGTACTCGTATACCTGGTACTCCAAGGATGTAATTAACTCTTTGACTATGTTAACGATGGAGGGGCTGAAAAACCTTGGCCCTTTCATCACGACACTCACTATCTTTGATTAAAGACATTGCTATGACTATATCTCAATCTACTAAACAGCCGACTGACAGCACTAGCGCTTCGATAGAAACCAACTCACCGAATAATATCAATACTGCAGCTACCGCTACCGCTGACAAGCCAATTATGGAGCTGTCGGGTATTATTCGAGAGTTTGCTGCCGGCGAGCAAACCATTCGCGTATTGCACGAGGTTAATTTAACGATTAATCAAGGTGAGATGGTCGCGATTATCGGGCAATCTGGCTCCGGTAAGTCTACTCTAATGAATATCTTGGGTTGCTTAGATCAGGCGACAGCAGGTGACTATAAGATTTATGGTCAATCAGCAAACAAGCTAGAGGCAGATGAACTGGCTGAGTTACGCCGAGAGCATTTTGGCTTTATCTTTCAGCGCTACCACCTGCTTGGTGACATTAGCGCTAAAGATAACGTTGCCGTCCCTGCCGTATATGCTGGTATGAACACTGAGGCACGAATCAATCGCGCAGAAAAGCTCTTGACCGATCTAGGTCTTGGTGAAAAGGTAAATAATCGTCCCAGCCAGCTCTCAGGCGGCCAACAGCAGCGTGTTTCTGTTGCTCGCGCTCTGATGAATGGTGGCGATGTCATCTTAGCGGATGAACCAACAGGTGCCCTAGATAGTAAATCTGGCGAAGATGTCATGGAGATTCTGCATGACCTAAATGCTCAAGGTCATACCATCATCATGGTTACCCATGATCCCAAGCTTGCTGCCCAAGCCGAGCGCGTGATTGAACTAAAAGACGGCTATGTCATTGCAGATTACAAAACGGAGCACTACAAACCAACCGAAAAACAGCCAGAACCTATTCTTAGTCAACACCGAAAAAGTGCGTTTGCTAGCTTTATCGATCGCTTTTTTGAAGCATTAAAGATGTCATTACTTGCCATGCGTGCACACAAGATGCGCACCTTGCTGACCATGTTAGGCATTATCATCGGTATCGCTGCGGTTGTGTCCATCGTCGGTCTTGGTCAAGGCTCTCAGCAGCAAATTCTCGCAAATATTAGCTCGCTAGGAACCAATACTATAACAGTGAATGACGGCTACCCTAGAGGCGACCCGCGACGTGAATATAATGACGACAACCTCACACCAGAAGATGCAGAAGCGGTCAGCAGTCAACCCTATGTTATCAATGTGAGCCCTCAAGTCAATACCACCTCTAGTGTACGCTATAACAGCGTTCAGGAAGACTCAACCATCAATGGTGTTGGTGAGTATTACCTAGAGGTCACTGGTGAGACGCTGGCATCAGGTCAAGATTTCGATTCGGAAAGTATCGAACTTCGCAGTCAAGATATTATTATCGATGACAATGCCAAGAGTACTTTTTTTGCAGATATAGATAACCCTATCGGCGAAGTCCTACTCATCGGTAGTGTGCCTGGACGAGTGGTTGGCGTCCTTGAGGCAAGTGACAGTGGCTTTGGACCAGATGTATCTACACCCACCATATATATGCCTTATACCACTGTGATGTCACGTGTAACTGGTAGTGCAAATATTGATAGTTTTATAGCATTGCTAGATGATAGTGTCTCATCTAGTGTAGCTGAGTCAGCTATTTCCGACATAATAGAAGGTCGCCATGGTAAAGATGATTTTGATATTATTAACTCAGATTCTATTCGTCAGACCATTGAAGCAACTACAGGTACTATGACACTGCTTATCTCATCGGTTGCTGTTATCTCATTAATCGTTGGTGGTATTGGTGTGATGAATATTATGCTAGTATCGGTCACGGAACGCACTAATGAAATTGGTGTACGTATGGCTGTTGGGGCTCGTCAAAACGATATCATGCAGCAGTTTTTGATAGAAGCCGTACTCGTCTGTATTTTGGGCGGCTTATTAGGTATTGGAGTAGCGTTCGCTATCGGTGAAATCATTAATAATTTTGGTGGTGATAGCTATAAAGTGATTTACTCATCAACCTCTATTATTGCTGCATTTATATGTTCAACACTGATTGGTGTCGTATTTGGCTTCTTACCAGCACGCAATGCAGCCAAACTTGACCCTGTGGACGCACTTTCTAGAGATTAATAATGAATGACAAGGGTGCTGAATCAGCATATTCAGTGCTCAGAATAGCCCTAATGATAAAATTCTAAAAAAATAGTGATTTTTTTCTCATATTTATAGTTTTTTCCTTATCAGGGGTTGTAATTGTCATAATTATATATATAATGTGCTCTCACGTTTAGGGATACAAACTCTTTAAACGATAAAACAAGCTTAATGTGTTTATTAATATTAAGTTTGATTAACAAAGTTTTTGTTTGAAGAACTTTGACTTGCAGTTAAATGCAAACCTAGTGTTGATATCGAGTTTTTAGAATTTACGAAAATGTAAATCCTCTTGCACTCGGATGAAGTAGTACTTCATTTTATCCTCGCTCAGGGCCGATAGCTCAGTTGGTAGAGCAGTTGACTTTTAATCAATTGGTCCCGCGTTCGAGTCGCGGTCGGCCCACCATATTTAGTATTACGCTTGTTATGTACCTTACCCTATTAGGTAGCGACGTAATAAGTTACAAAGCGTTAAAAAACATCTTAAAGATGTTAAGTTTTACATAATTTCCCTTTAAGGAAATTATTCTTGCGAGACTAAAATTGTATACAATTTTTTCACGTCTCTCAGGGCCGATAGCTCAGTTGGTAGAGCAGTTGACTTTTAATCAATTGGTCCCGCGTTCGAGTCGCGGTCGGCCCACCATATTTAGAAAGCCCAGTTACTATATCGCATAGTAACTGGGCTTTTTTTCGTTTAAATTTTTATTTCTTATGTTTTTTCTTAAAGACAGTAAAGTCGCTATTTTTCCGCCACAGCAGCTTATGCTTGATCGTGTCTTTAATCGTACGTGGATGCTTAGGTGCTTGCGTAATCAACATATCAAAAGTTGCCTCATCTATCGCCAGCTCACACCCATGAGCCATCATGACCATCGAAGGTCTTAACGCTTTGATTTTTTGGAGTGATTGAATATAGACTTTAGGATCATAAATAGGAAAAGGCGCGACAAACTTGTGACGCAGCTTAATAATTAAATCAGCGATATATACCTGTCGACTGGGCATATGAAACAAAGACAAATCACGGTCTGTATGACCTGGGGTCCCTAACACCTGCCATTCATCAAACCCAGGCACGCAGTCACCTTCACTAACGGTGATATCCGCCTTGAGATGCGCTGGATAATATAGGTTTTTGGGCTTTCGACCTTGGCGTTTTGCCACATAATGCGCAAGATTCATATCGACAAGGTGCATGGTACGCCCAGCGATACCGCTATACCACTGCGTCTCTTTGTCTGCTGAGACAATCAGGCAACCCGTCTGCTCTCGAAATTTATGCGCCCCACCAGCATGGTCTGGATGCATATGCGTCACTACAACGACTCTTAGATCCGTTATTGGTCGTTGCAGGGTCATCTTGATGTAATCTAATACCATCGGCACATCAGGGCGACATGCACCATCTAGCAGCATAATCTTATCTGGATATACTGCCAGATACGTACTTTGAATATATCCTTCTAAACGTACAATTTCACATAAACTCATTGGCATTCCCTGCTAAATAATTGCTCACTGTTATAGTATCCCTACTACAGGAGACGCTTTTAACGCGCCTTAATAGAATTTAGTATAACCTTCGCTATTCAACTTGTAACAACTTTGAGTGAACGCTTGTGACTATAGAATACTCATAGACAATCAAACGCGAACGCTCTTATCTATCATAACCCCACCTGTCAAAAGCACAAACCCAGCGCTGAGGCTAGGTTTGTGCTAAAACAAGGAACAGTTAAAATAAAATTCTGCTATGATTGTGGCAATCAACAAAAGTATAATAAACGAGCCATTCATGAATCACCTTGCAGAAACTATCAAACGGCCTACGCGACCCTTCCTAAACCTTATAACTAAACGCTGCGCTTTAACCATATTGACCACAGGACTAATGGGGGTCTCTATCTCTGCAAAAGCTGGTGGCGGCGACTACTGCGGCTCTAATTTTTCATTGGACAATCGCACTTATAACGAATGTCAGATTAACTTTCCAATCCTAGACACAGGCAATGACACCCAAACCAACCTATATTTACTACTCGCTGATAAAGGCTTGATTCACTTTGACGAGCCTAATACGCATGATTCAGACTCCTATCGTGCTTATGACTTTCCGTTAACCTTAAGTACTTTAAGACAAATGGCAGTGAATGAAGTCAAAAACCCCGATCAGAATTTTTTAAAGCAATCTGAAAAAAGTCATTATGCCGAATATTGTAATAGTTTTCATACGGGTGAAGAGGCGCTAAAAGACGCTCTAAAAATTGATACTCAATTGACGTCTAAAGAACGCTTACAACTGATGCAGTTTCGCCAAGCTATCCGCAGCGAATGTACAGATTCGTTTGGTCATGACACCTCATCAGCAAAGAACACATCTACTTTTCCATTGAAATGGTCTGTCAATGCTCAGCCATACGCAGACTATATTATGGCAACTCAACTGTTTTATTTGGGTGAGAAATCAGACTTTGACAGTGCCCATAATCTCTATAGTGCTTTGATTGATCTTAAAACAGGTGACAATGCAGGGCTTGCTTGGCTCGTCGATACTGCCAACTATATGCTGATTCGTACTGGTATTAATCGTGTTTATCAACATGGTATGGGAGACTATCGCTATAAGAGCGAGACCGTTGATCCAAGACTGTTTGCTAGCACTCAAAAGGCGATCAATACTTATCTTAGCCACTTCAAAAACGGCCATTATACTGCCTCAGCTCGCGGCTTACAGCGTCGACTATATTGGCTCGCAGGTCAACAAGATAAGCTAATTGATGAGATAGAATGGCAAATCGATCATACAAACTCACTACTCTTTAATCTTGATAGCCGCTTATTGCCAGAAGAGATCGAACAAAGAGTCTTCTTTGCAAGCTTTGATGAACTAATCGATATCAACAAGCTTAATGGCCCCATTTTACTCACCAGTTTTGCACTATACCGCTTAAGACCTGCCGACTCTCTCAACGCTCCTAAACCTCTAACACTCACAGAGCTTGAACGTCTAAAACCTAAATTTAAAAATCGAATGGATTTGTATCAGTACCTCATAGCGACCTATTATTTCGTGCAAGAGAAAAATCCAAAACTGGCCATAAAATACTTACCAACCACGCTACCGACAGGCGAGATGTCATATTCAAGGTTTAGCCAATACGTCCTAAAAGCAAAAGCCTTACAACAGATAAGCCGTGTCGATGAAGCAAACGCAATATGGGATCGTCTACATCAACTGCCCACACAACCGTTCCAAGACACAGTAACCGAGCTTGCGTTAGCGCTGCAAGCAGATCAAACCAATGATTACAGCAAACTTTTTGGCAATAACGCTACAGTACAATCTCAAAATTTAAAAATGCGAGTGATAAAATATTCTGCCGATCCTACTTTATTAAAAAACATTGCTAACAACCATTCTAGTACCGATACGATTGGTGCAGAAGCTCGCTACGCTCTACTAGCAAAATCTCTGATACATGGACAATATAGCGATTATTTGACATATCAGCAGTCTTATTTGCCAAAAAATGCTCAAAAATACCTAGGTTTCGATAGCGAAGACGAAGCATTGAAATACCTGCCTGCATTCAGTGAATTTAATTGGCAGGGTAAAAAAGTTAGTCCTAGCATCAATTGCCAAGATTTAACGAAAACAGTGACTCGTTTAAGCCAAAACCCAAAAGACAGATTACAAACTCTATGTATGGCCGAGTTTATGGATGATACAACCATCAATTACTATCTCGAAGATTATGATCAGTCTTATCATTCTTCTGATCAAAGCGATTCAGGCTATCGCTATCCTTACTTGGGTGATATACCCAGTCGTTTTGAAGGTCAAGCGCTAAACCGATTGGACATATATCAATCTATATTTAACAGCAATCGAGATGACGAATTATCTGCTTATGCGCTACATCGTGCGATTGGCTGTTTTGCCAGCTCTGGTAGTAACCACTGTAGCGATGAAAATGTGGACATGTCAGTTCGTAAAGCCTGGTTTAAACGCTTAAAATCAGACTTTAAAAATACAAGCTGGGCGAAAAACCAAAAATATTATTGGTAAATTAAAAGGCTTTTTGAATTGATAAAAAATCAGCAACACTATCGAGGGCTAGTATTAGGTGTTATTGGCTTAACCATACTGGTCTTTGAGTCTTTTATTTATAACTCAGTTTATAGTCTTGATTCAATTCATCAATCTGAAACTAAGCCGCAAACCCAACCAGTAGATAGCCCCCTCAATGGTGGATACACTACCAATGCTGCTACTAGCGATGCCATTGTTAATGCGAAAGATTATGAGCAGTTTTGGATATGGACACCGCCTAAGGATGACACAAAGCTTAGCCAAGCTCATACATTGTATATCTTACAAGGTGAAATTCGTCCAAACAATATCCCATACTATCATTCAAGCGCTAGTGACAATAGAGCACCTGCTACACTTGCAACGCTGACACCGCAAGGTTTAGGTGTTCGTTCTTTAAGTGATAAAAAGATTTGGCTCGTCTATCGTGCAACCAGTCAAGAGTGGTCGGACGAAGTGATGGCACAGCTGATTGAACGCTTAGAGAAATGGCAGCGTGCCGGCAATCAAGTGATGGGCATCCAAATCGACTACGACGCTCCAACCTATCAGCTAGATAAATATGCACAGCTGCTTGAGAGTATTCGTCAGCAGCTACCCGCGCAGTATCACTTGAGTGTGACTGGATTGCTCGATTGGTCAAACCAAGCTGAAAAGCCTCAGTTTATGCAATTAAACGATGCCGTCGATGAATTAATTGTACAAACCTATCAAGGTACGACTACTTTGACCAATTACTCTCGATATTTAAAAAGGTTGGAGAACCTACCTTTTGATTTTAAGATTGGTGTTATCGAAGGCGGTCAATGGCAAGGCGCAGATTTTTTGGAAAACAACCCACACTTTAAGGGTTATGTGGTGTTTTTACGATAAAGGATGAAGTAATTGAGATATAGCATCTTCTTATAAAATGACACGCTTCTAAAAAAATGTGATTAGCACTCACATTTTCTTACCCTCACTAAAAAACCCAGCGCTTAGGCTGGGTTTTTGATAAAACTTAATATATAAAACTTAACGTATTTAGAAACCGTATGACATAAATTACGCCAAATCACGAACCTTTGGCTCACGCTCCCACAGACGAGATTTCGCATTTTCAATAAAGCTATCTAATTCAGCCAGTGGCGTGACAAAACTGTCTTTTTCAATCGGTAACTTACTCAAGATAAACTCATCCGTTGCGCCGCAATACGCAATCGCTTTGCAATGGTTGTACGCATCATTGAACCAATCTAATGCTGAGCTGTCTTTAGCGAGCTTTTTCGCTTGCTCTGGCATGATGATACTCACGACAGCATCAAACATCACTGATGGCCCGCCAGCTAGACGCTCATCCGCTTGTATGCGTGTACCATCGTCCAATACCACTTCTTTGTTAGGGGCGACGATTTTTACGCTAGCACCCTGCTCCATCGCTGCTGCTTCAAACTTCTTGATTTCGCTACTGTTAGAGCCTTCTGCGACCAAGATACCAATCAACCGGCCTTTTAAACTGTCAGGTGTCAGACCGATGGTTTGTACCGCTTTAGAGGTTGCCATATCTATTACAGGTGCAGCGGCATTCGCAGGTTCTGGCAATTCCATACCGAGCGCGGTTGCCACACGGTTGGCCAAGTCTTCATCGATATGAATCAGATGACTTAGCATACGGGCACGTACATGTGCGGTATCCACTTTACCCAGCTCAAAGGCATACGCGGTTGCAATGTGCGCTTGCTCAGTTGGCGTCTGACTACGATAGAACATACGTGGTTGACTATAGTGATCGGCGAAGCGCTCTGCACGTACGCGACCTTTTACCCCATCATCCAACTGCTCATGGAATGATTCAAAGCCCTCTTTAACGCTTTCACGTGGTCTCGTTGTGTCCAAACTCTGTGGCTCATAAAGCGTACGAGTTTTAGGTACTTGCATTTGCATATGACCATCTTGCTGATTATTGGCAAACGGACATTTTGGCGCATTGATTGGAATCTGAGCAAAGTTAGGCGAGCCTAAACGAGACAGCTGCGTGTCTAGATAACTGAACAGGCGACCTTGCAACAATGGATCGTTACTGAAGTCGATACCTGGTGGCAGATGCGATGGGCAGAATGCGACTTGCTCCGTTTCCGCAAAGAAATTATCCGGATAACGATTGAGTACCATTTTACCGACAACTTTCACAGGTACTAACTCTTCTGGAATCAGTTTGGTTGCATCTAAATGGTCAAAAGGAAACTCATTTGCTTGTTCTTCCGTAAATAACTGGACGCCAAACTCCCATTCAGGATAGTCGCCATTGTTGATTGATTCGAATAAATCACGACGATGATAATCGGGATCTGCGCCTGAGATTTTCACGGCTTCATCCCATGTGGTTGACTGCACACCCAATACCGGCTTCCAATGGAAACGTACAAAGGTGCTCTTGCCTTCTTTATTAATGAGACGATAGCTATGAATGCCAAAGCCTTCCATCATTCGCAGACTGCGCGGCAAACCGCGATCACTCATCAGCCAAATCAAGTTATGCATGGTTTCAGGACTTAGTGACACAAAATCCCAAAAAGTATCATGCGCAGATGCCGCCTGCGGAAAGCCGCGATCAGGCTCTGGCTTTACCGCATGAATCAAGTCTGGAAATTTCATCGCATCTTGAATAAAGAAAATCGGCATGTTGTTACCAACGATATCCCAATTGCCTTCTTCGGTATAAATTTTGACAGCAAAACCACGGACATCACGAGGCGTGTCTTTTGAGCCTTTGTTACCAGCCACAGTTGAAAAGCGAGTAAACAGAGGTGTCTGCTTATCTGTCTCGGTCAAAATCTTCGCCGTAGTATATTCTTCTAGCGATTCTGTCAGCTCAAAATAACCGTGTGCGGCACTACCACGCGCATGGACAATACGCTCGGGAATACGCTCATGGTCAAAATGATGAATCTTTTCACGCAGTACAAAATCTTCTAGCAATGTGGGGCCACGACTACCAGATTTTAGAGAGTTTTGATTATCAGAGATGGCAACGCCTTGTTGCGTCGTCAAAACTTTGCTGTCATCACCGGCACGCTGATGGGTTTCGCCCCCATTGCCACGTTCCGTATTCATATCTTTAGCGGGGTCGGTATGATCAATATTATTATTCATTATGCTTCCTAGCTAGTTATTAAAAGTAGGCTCTATATAGAGCTGTCTCTTATACTAGCCAATAGATATGATTGACTCATTGCACTCCTTGTTGATATTTAGTTAAAGTTTGCAGTCATAACAAGTCAGCACTTTTAAGCGGTTTGGTAGTTGCATCAATGTTAATAATAGCGCCTTGTAATGTAGTTATTCTTTAAGGTATGCTTTTTATGAAGTACCAGAGATTATTGATAAATAAATTGGCATGGTTTTAGCCTTATATTTATCTTTTCATACGACTATTTTATATAAATATAAGGCGCTCCATTATGTTATCAACTCTAAGCTCCCCTACTAAAAAACCTTATCACTCCTTGCTAGCAGGCGCATCAATAGGTCTAATGGCATTAACTTTCAGCCAAACAGCCGCCGCGATTACGACCAAAAACGTTACCTATACAGTGGACGATAAAGCCTACGAAGGCTATTATGCCAAAGCAGATAAGCCTAATGCGCCCTTTATCCTACTGATTCATGATTGGGATGGTCTAACCGACTACGAACGCAAACGCGCTGATATGTTAGCGACTGAAGGCTATAACGTCTTAGCAGCAGACATGTTTGGGCAAGGCGTACGCCCGACATCTATTGAAGAAAACAAACGCCTAACGGGTGAGCTATATGATGATCGCAGCAAAATGCGCCGTTTACTACAAGGCGCGTTAAATGCAGGACGACTACAAGGCAATGACGTGCGTAAAGGCGTAACCATGGGTTATTGTTTTGGTGGTACGGTTGCGCTAGAACTGGCACGTTCAGGATTTGAGCAAAAAGCGTTTGTACCGTTCCATGGGGCTTTTGAGGTGCCAACGGGCCAAAGTTATGATACGGTCACAGGCGAGATACTGGTATTCCATGGCTCAGCCGATGAAGTGGTGTCTCTTGAAAGCTTTGCGACGCTAGGTAAAACGTTAGAAGCGGCTAAGATACCGCACGAGATGGTCACGTATAGCGGCGCGCCACATGCCTTTAGTGTGTTTGGCGGCAATAACTATGATGCTCGTGCGGATGAACGCTCTTGGAAACGTTATTTGGACTTTTTAGCAGAAGAGTATAAATAACCTCATTGTATAAATCGAATAATTAGAAATATAAGTAAGCCCAAATAAAAAGACACCTCAATCAAGATCTGAAAACGATCCATTGAGGTGTCTTTTTTAGTCTAAGGATTTGATGCGTTAACTTTTTTGAAATACCAGTAATTGATTATTGGCAGGCATCGCATAAGTATTGACAAGTTTCAGGTGATGTTCACTGGCTAAACTGACAACCTCTTCTTTATGACGAATCCCGCTGTCAGGATTTCCTGCCCTCAACATCGCATCAAATCGCTGATTGCCCTCACTGGTATAATCACCATGCTCATTAAAAGGGCCGTATACAATCAGCTTATTATCCGTTTGCAAGGTATCGCCTGCCAATGTAAATAACCTTTCGACCAAGGCCCAACTGATGATATGCAGAGTATTAGCCGTAAATATCGCATCATAAGGTGTATTTAATTGTCCGTTAATAGGTCTTAAGTCAATGGTCAAATCAAAAGGCAGAGGTGGATATAGATTTGGCGCAGGATAAGCCTGATGCCAAGCAATTATGTGACGGTGATTACTAGTGACATCACTGGTTTGCCATTTTAAATGTGCTAAATGAGGCGCAAAGTGAACACTATGTTGACCAGTACCTGATCCAATCTCTAGCACATGATGAGAGCCTTGTAGCTCGCTTTGCAGCACTTTTAAAATAGGCTGTTTATTATTCTCACACGCTTGGGAGCATGGCAGTGCAGAGACATCTATTTTATTATTCAAATCACCATTGTGCATTACGGCTCTCTCCAAACTGTCTATGGTGCTTTTGGTAGTAGTTGCCTATATCAACAAGCATTGCCAAACAACTCACTATCAGTAAATACCTGCCTCGACCCCAGCTGCCAATGTCATTGCTAGCGCTTCTACTTGCTCAGCAAAGCTATCTTGCCAATCGCCTTGTAGTATCAGCGCTTCTTGCACCCATGACCAGCGCAATCCAGTCGTAATCGTCTTGATAGCAAGCTTAGTACCTGTCCCATCATGCCCAGCTCGAATATATACCGCAATTGGCAAACCTTGCTTCTCTTCTAGCACAGGATAGTAGCAACGATCAAAAAAGTCTTTGGTCAGCCCTGCCATATACGCTAGATTTTCAGTCGTGCCTAATAGTAACGCATCGGCAGCCAATACATCTTCTGGCTGCGTGTCCTGCGGTGATTTCAAAATGACAGTGATATCTATATCAGGATGATTGGCACCACTAAAAGCCGCCTGAGCCAGTTTTTTAGTATTGGGCGATGGCGCGTGAGCCACAATCAGTAAGGTCTTATTAGCCATGTTAGGCTTCTGTGCCATTATGAAATACTAAGTTTTGAGTAATAGCAGGATCTAAGCTGTTGCCTACTGGGCACGTCAATGCAGTTTTATAAAATCGTTTTAAGGTGCTCTCATCCAATGCGCGCGGAAAATTAACGATAATGTGTATTTCACTCACACGCCTTGGTTTGGCAGCCATGACTTTGGTGATCTCTGCGGTCGTACCTGAGATATCGATATCCATCGCTTCGGCTTTAATACCGATAATCGTTAAGATACAGCTACCCAAACTAGTCGCTAGCAAATCAGTCGGTGAGAACGCTTCGCCCTTGCCATGATTATCCGTCGGCGCATCCGTGATGATTTGATTGTTAGACTGTAAATGGATGGCTTGGGTGCGTAAATTGCCTTGGTAGGTTACTTTTGATGTTGTCATGGGTTTCTCTTTGGTAGTTGTTGTTAGATTGTAGTTTTCTGAAAGAATTAACATATTCTACTGATAGTAGATAAAGACTTTAAAATATTTATGGTGATACCTATTTAAGCAGAAAATTCTTTAGCTATAATCACAAAAAAATGGAACAAAAATGAATTTTTTACTTTATTCTTACTTCTTGTTAGGTTTATTCCAAATAAATTCTAATTGAAGTATCAGCACATGATATTTTTTTACCATATTTATGCATCAAAAAAGCGCTGAATTTACGCGATTTTCTATCTAGCTCTAAGCCGTTTAGCTTTTTATTTTCAAGAAAGTAAGGAAGCTCATAATTTGCAATAGCTTCTTCCGGAATGCTTAATAATATTGAAGAATCTATCTCTCGCATACAAATACGAGATAAGTTTATCAATGCAAATACTTCATCTATTTCAAACTCTGCATAATTCTTTTTGGCAAAATCAAAATCTTTCAACTCTGTAGTCTGTTTTGACCAATAATTATTTAAATGATTAGAGTCATTCTTTATTAATGAATTATACCCTTCACTCAGACTTTCTCGAACATGTGCTATGTGGTTTCGTCTTAATGAACCGCCCCGAGATTGTCGGAGACTCAACTTTCTGAGAGAATACGACAATGAAAACACGAAACTATACCCCTGAAATGAAAGAGCGCGCCGTCCGTATGCTAATTG
>NZ_JBQSVL010000004.1:0-92399 GCF_052376215.1 Psychrobacter sp. AOP7-B1-24 | reverse complement strand
GTAGTTTCTCTGATTTTAAAAAAATATTGCCCGTAATAATGGCAAAGATTGATAAGTTGTCAGAGAAGTTTGATTCTCCTGTTGTTTGGTTGCGGCTTGAGTGGATCAATCAAGCTTCACTCACGACTTGGTCAGATTTTCGGCAAAGTCTAAAGAAATTTAAGCGGAACTATTACCGTTCAGGCATTGCCTTTGCAGGCCAGCGTGAGCCATGGTTATTGCTTACCGAAATGGAGTTAAATGCGAATGCTTGTCTGTATTTAGGCAATACCGTTTCGCATGCGGGGGTGAATGCCAACAACCTGAACGTGTATGTAAAGGCACGCCATGGTAGCAGCCAAATTCCAACGTTTAGCGATGACTTACCTGTTATCAATTTTAATACAGCTGGTGTATTTATTGATGAGGAGACGGGTGAGTGTCATAACCTCGATACACAGCCACGTTTTAAAGGCCATCGTAAATTGTTGCCTTTATCGGCAAGTAGCACGCAACCCATTATTGCGCAGGCCACGCAATACCTTGCCAAACAGGTCACTCCTTCGGGTCAGTATGTATATGGGCATTTTCCTTGTTTTGGTCGTACCATCAACACTTACAACAGCCTGCGCCATGCCAGTAGTACCTATGCGCTCATAGAAGGCTATGAAGCCTGCCGTAATTTTGATGCTGGCTATATGGGTGCTAAGACTAATTTAGCGGAGATAAAAAGTAATATTGATAAAGCTATGCACTACCTGATTCATGAGCTTGTCAATATATATGATGAAAAAGCCTATGTGATAGACACAGGCGACGAGATTAAACTGGGCGCCAATGCTGTTGCCATACTGGCACTGGTTAAATATTTGCAAGTATTTAAAGGCACACCATTGGCCGATGAGTACCACGATTTAGCCGCCAAATTGGCAGCGGGTATAGAAGCCATGCAACAAAGTGACGGTAGCTTTGTACACGTATTACATGGCCATGATTTATCGCTTAAGGCCAAAAATCGTATTATTTATTATGATGGCGAGGCCGCTTTTGCCCTCATGCGTTTGTATGGCCTAACCAACAACGAGCGCTGGCTTAACTGTGTAACGCGTGCTTTTGACTATTTTATTGATGCCAAACATCATCAAGCACACGATCATTGGTTGTCTTATTGCTCAAACGAGCTGATTATTTATAAACCAGAAAAAAAGTATTTTCAGTTTGCAGTCGATAACATTAAAGGTTATACCGATTTTATTAAAAACCGCATCACCACATTTCCGACCTTGCTTGAGCTCTCGATGGCATTTCATAAGATGCTAATCAAGTTAGATGAGCATCCCGAGTTTCATGACGTATTAGTGGGCTTTGATGTTCAAGGGTTTTATCAGGCGCTGCATGCTCGTGCTAACCACTTAATGAATGGCTTCTTTTTTCCTGAAATGGCGATGTTTTTTAAAGCGCCGCAAACCATCTTGCATGGCTTTTTTATTCGTCACCACTCATTTAGAGTACGAATTGACGATGTAGAGCATTATTTGTCAGGACTTATTAATTACGGTAATTTTTTACAAACAGTTAATTATCCAAAGCTTGCTGCAAAAAAGTACCAACCAAATCATAATGTAGTCCATGTTGGAAACGTAGACAAAAAAGAGCCAGTAGAATTAAATACTCAAGGCTCAACACAGTTTACGCTGACGGCTAACTCGCTTGTTTTTGCTATTAAAGGAAAGTGGCTAACCCAGCCGCCAGCAGGTTGGTATGCAACAGGCCTTTGTATTTGGCCACCGAGCTTTAAATCAGGTCAAGTTATCGTGGCTCGTGGCAAGCGAATGGACGTAGGTTACTTGTCTAAAACCGCCATTGAGTTGCTTGTCAAAAAAGGCGCGTCTGCCGTTATCACCGATGATGCATCGTCCTATCAACACTTGGGTGTGCCCGTATTGCACGTCAGCAACATACGCCAAGCGACCATAGATATTGGCCGTTATACTCGTCAGGCGTTTAATGGCAAGGTGATTGGCATCACCGGTAGTGCTGGAAAAACCACCACGGTTAATATGCTGGCACACACCTTAAATAGCTTTGGCGGAGCAGGTTACACGCAATCCAGTGCCAATCTGCCAGTAGGCATTGCTTGGAATTTGGCCTGTTTGCCGCAAACGGTTGACTATTGGGTGTTAGAGATGGCGATTGGGTCAATGTCTGCCAATACCGATTTGGTGCGCCCAAACATTGCTTTAATCACCAATATTGCGGCCGCGCATTTAGCGTACCATCATAATGTTGAAAATATTGCCCTTAAAAAATCGCGTATTTTTGAGGGCATGGCGGCAGGGTCTTTAGCCGTGGTTTGCCGAGATATTAAGCAATATGATTTGATTGCACAGCTGGCACATACGTGGGGCATACAGGTTGTCAGTTATGGTGAGCACCCTGACGCCACCATAAAACTGCAAGGTTATACAGAAAAAAACGGCCAAGCCCAAATAGCGATTGATGGGCAGGTACACACGCTAACTTTACAAGCGCGCGGCAAGCACATGGTATTAAACGCCATGGCCATATTGGCAGTGGTGAACCATTACCAGCTACCGGTTAATGAGGCCATTGTTAAGCTTGCCAGTTTTAAAGCCGTGGCGGGGCGCGGGCAAGTGCAGCAAACCACTTATAAAAATATCGCTATTACTTTGTATAATGAGGCTTACAACGCCAACCCGTTATCAATGCAAGCAGCACTTGAAACCTTTGAGCAACTAGACGTACCTGCGCAACATAAAGTATTAATTTTGGGCGATATGTTAGAGCTTGGCAATGACAGCCAAAAATATCACTTACAACTGATACCGATCATCAAACAAATGGCATTCAGAACCATTGTTTTAGTTGGTAAGCAAAGTGCTGCGGTGGCTGATGCGCTCAAGCAATCAAATATTGAAGTATGTCATTTTGATGATGCGCAGGCTTTAAGTCATAATCTTGCCTCGTTTGTTCAAGCGCATGACCATGTGTTTATCAAAGCATCAAATGGTATTGGGCTTAATAAATTGTTTTCGGCTAACACAAAACCTGTTATTCAGAATAAAGCCGATGAAGTGCATCAAAATGTCAACATGATTACTGCGGAAGATACTATTATAAGCAGGCTTGATACCAATACTGCCATACTGCTTGAGCGTTTTGATTTTCAAAATAACCAAATAGCCCATTGCCAGCGAATAACGTCTATACAGGTGGATACCCCAAAAATAATGGCGTCATTGGCCAAATTAATGACAGTGATGTTGGTATGGGATAAAGTAAAGCAAGATAACTTGGACCCTGCATTAACATTCGTTGAGATGCCTGTCGATTTATTAAAAGGCAGTAGTGAATACTATAAGTTTTATCAAAAAAACGAGAAAATACCGTTATCCGTTCTTGTGCAATCAGCATTGATTGCTAGCTCCAATGAGGCCGCTTTTGCATTAGCGTGTTGGCACTCTGGCGATGAAGCCAGTTTTATCACAAAGATGGTGCGAAAGTCACAGGTATTGGGTTTAACCAACAGCCGCTGGTGCAGTAGTTCTGGTTTAAATAAAAACGCCCATACCACGGCGCAAGACATGAGCACACTTGCGAAGGTATTTATCAGTCAATATCCTGAGGTGGCTGCTTATTGTGCATTAAAAAGCTTTACCTTTAATGGTAAAAGAGTGTTGAACACCAATAAGCTGATGCACACTCATGCAAATATTTTAGGTGTGAAAACAGGTAACTTGGTGGGGATTGGGTCTAATTTAATCAATCACTGGACTGATGATGGTGTGCATTACCTAAGTATTGTGTTGGGGGCTGAGAGTCGAAAAACCTGCTATGAGCTATCTACAAAAATGATGATCCAGTGCTGAAATCATCTGAGCAGTCACACTTGCTATTCTCGCTGGCAGGGTTTTACGCTATTGCAGCTGTTTTAGTAAGTTCTCTAAAAACAAGTCGCATTTATCCATTTCAGATATTTCTACATATTCATTGGGTTTGTGGCCTTGTTCCATTGAGCCGGGACCACAAACAAAAATAGGGCTATCAAAGGTTTGAGAAAATAAGCCACCTTCTGTACCAAAAGGTATTTTTCCAACGGTAGTGTCATCTGACAGTAATGACTTCAAGAACTTTAATTCAGGATGCTCATGACTGGTACTTAACCCTGGATAAGCATTCATAAATTGGATATTGGCATACTGACTGTAAGCGTGTTTTTGCAAGTTTGTATTGATAATATCGTTAATCGTGTCAAGACTGTCTTCTGCTATGTGTCGTATCTCGTAATCTATGGTGCAGCTGTCTGAAACCACATTTAACGCAGTGCCACCTTGGATTTTTCCAACATGAATAGTCGTGTAAGGGATGTCGTACTTATCATCACGTTGTCCGCTACGAGCCAATTCATTTTGACTATCTACCAATGACGCCACTACTTGTGTGGCGACATGAATCGCATTACGGTAGTTGGGTGCCATTGACGAGTGACCGTTCTCTCCGCTACAGTGCGCTTGATATACTGCTTTGCCTTTATGCCCAATCGCGATTTGCATAGAGGTCGGTTCACCAATGACAAAAAATCTCGGTGTCTTCATCAAAGTCGGTAACTTAGGTAAGATATTTCTAACACCTAAGCAACCAACTTCTTCATCGAAAGACAAGCATAAATGCAGTGGGATAGTCAGCTTCTGCTGGCTGGCTTGGCACATTATTCTAATGGCACAGGCGACAAAGCCTTTCATGTCTGTTGAACCACGCCCGTAAACTTTATCGTCACGTTCATCAGCAATAAAAGGATCACTGTCCCAACGGTCTTTATTGGCAGGCACCACATCGGTGTGCCCTGATAACAAGACACCATGCGCTTCTATTGGTCCAGTAGAAGCGAATAAATTGGCTTTGTTGCGGTCTTCGCTATAATCGACAATCACGAAAATGCTGTGGCTTTCAAATAGAGATTTAACGGCTTCAATCAAAGATAAATTACTTTTATAAGAAGTCGTGTCAAAACCAATCAAGGCTTTTAATATTTCTATACTGCTGTCTTTATTTATGAGTGTGCTAATTGATGACACGGCTTAGTATCCTTTGAAGTAAATGACTGAGTAAAATTTAGTATAGGTATACTCTAAAACCTTATCTATTCTGATTTTTTGTACTCCTGATTCAGAAATAGTAAACCAAAAAAATATCTGCCTTTATGCTTTGTCATTCATATGCTGTTTTCTGATGATTTTGTTTTTCTGAATCAAGAGTTATTTCAATTGCTGTGGGTTCCCATAGGATGTAAATAGATATTAATTTATAGGAGAAAAAGATGCAGACAACGGACAAGCTAGTATTACAGAAGCATGGTGTAGGCATCGTTTGGACTCTTTAGTTGCCAATGGTCCTTGCTGGCATGATCGTTTTCCTAGCATGTTGTTTGGCGCCGACTAAGAAGGGTTTGTTCATCATGACAAGGTTACTGTTGCTTCCAAAAATACGCTGAAAATATTGATGCGCGCATTCAAACTGACATTGCGGTGACCAAGGTTACGCCTTTGCAAAAAAGACAAGGCTACCATATCACTACTTCAAAGGGAGAGTTGGAAGCCAAGCGAATTGTGGTTGCAACAGGAGCGTTCCAAGTACCTTCTATTCCACCAATTATCCCTTCAATCGCTAGTGTGCAACAGATTCACTCGGATAGTTATAAAAACCCTGAACAGTTACCAGAGGTTGCTGTATTAGTGATTGGTAGTGGCTCATCGGGTGTGCAGATCGCTAAAGAATTAAACGCTGCTGGCAAAAAAGTTTATTTATCGGTTGGTGCGCATGAACGTCCACCACAACGCTATAGAGGTCGTGACAATGTCTGGTGGTTAGGTGTATTAGGTGGATGGGACAAAGAAAAACCAAATGATGGACAATTAAAAGGCTTTGCTGTCAGCGGTATGAATGGCGGAGAAACCGTTGATTTCCGTAAATTGGCCCATGATGGTATTCATTTATTAGGCCTACCTTTCTTATCAGGGCAGGAGTCATGGTTTATCTTGGGTGTTTGGCATGATGCTGGACGCATCACTGAACATATCGCTATCAAAAAAAATACCACAAGCACTGTTAGTGACACAGCATATGCTAATACACAGTGTTTCTATATCATCGGTTCATGCTTAGTTTGATGTGACTTTAGCAGTCAGCAGTCCTAATGTTGGAATGTTCAATAGATCCTAATATCAGCCTGCTTTTTATAACACCATTCAAAAAATTAATTACATCCATGCGTTCACATAAATTTTAGACAATAAAAAACCCTTACAAGTCAATGACTGTAAGGGTTTGAATTTGGTGGGCCCAGTAGGACTCGAACCTACGACCAAAGGATTATGAGTCCTCTGCTCTAACCAACTGAGCTATGGGCCCTAACGTTAGACGGACAATGATACCTGATTTTTTTAATTTTTCAAGTAAAAAATAAGCAGTAATCAAGATATTTTTTATTAAGCGCTATTTTATGAAATATGACCACCAGCCAAGGTTAGGCTGCGACCACCATCCACAGTGATAATCTCTCCAGTGATATATTTTGCCTGTACGAGGTACAGTACACTATGAGCAATCTCGTCAGGTCGGCCAACTCGCTGTAGAGGAATAGCATCGATAATGCTTTTCTGCTGCTTATCATCAATAGCTTGATCACTAGCAGAGTCAGGTAAGACATTCACCCCAGGCGCAACCCCATTGACTCGTATGTCTGGTGCCATTTCTAATGCCAGTGACTGTACCATCATACGGTGAGCAGCTTTTGCCATATTATAGACAGTATAATGGCTAAACGGTCTATCATGGGCGTGAATATCCAATAGACTGATAATACAGCCTCTTTGCTTTTTGAGATAAGGTGATAGTGCTTGGCTTAAAAACAACGGTGCCTTGGCATTGGTTAAAAACAACTCATCCCACTGTGCATGATCGATATTGCCGAGGGGGCTCGGGTAAAACCGTGAAGCATTGTGTACCAATACATCAAGCTGCCCAAAGGTCTCTATAATATCTTTAACGAACACATGTAACGCAGCGCTATCGTTGACGATGGTCAAATCAGCAACAACAACGGCTGCACTATTGGCACGAATATGATTTAACTCGGTGGCTAATTCTTTTGCTTGTTGCTCACTATGATGACAGTGAATGATGACTCGGTAGCCCTTATGATGTGCGGCCCTCACGATGGCTGCACCAATACGCTTAGCACTGCCCGTTACCAACATAACTGGAGAGTGATGACTGGCTGATGGCATGGTATGGGGTGCTTGGTTCATAATCATTGTATGCTTTTTAACGTTGGTTTTGCGCTTGTAAGTGCTCAGCTCTAGCTTGCCTTAGTGCCTCACCAATAGCTGGGCCTTTGAGGTCTGGTGCTATATCTGTCATGCCAATATCGTGAAAGCTATTTAGTGCTATCATCATTTGACGGTGTTGTATTGCCAGTTGTAATACCTGATTACACACGAGTAGTTGTGAGAGTTTATTAGGCTCTTTGTGCGCGCCGCAAGTTTGTAAAAGATCAATTTTTTCAAGAGCAGTAAGAGTGTTTATCTTGCTAAAGTTTTCGGCTTGTTGCACGAATAAACTGGCAAATTGGGTTTGTATTTTTGGTACCTTGGCGGTACTGCCTATATCGTTAATTTCTTTTATATTAGCTGTTTTATTAGTATTTGCATCTGTGCGCCCTAAAGTAAATAGAGATAAGTTCAGGCTAGTCATTAATAAGGCCCAACGTTGTGATAAGTTGAGCTGCATTTGACCTGCGAAATACAGCGCAGTCTGTACAGTCTCTCTTATCTGAGTATTGGCCCAAGCTTGATGCAGTGGCGTAAAATACTCTGTTAGCGCACCGATTTCGTATAATTGTTGCCAATAGACCTGAGGCGATAGCTGCATGGTTGCTCGGCTCGATTCTTGCCAAATACGTTCGCTACTTAAATGGCTAAGCTCTCCAGAGGCCACTAACTCACGCATTAATCTCAAGGTATCATCGGCGATGGTAAACCCTAAGTCATAATAACGGCTATAGAAGCGAGCCGTTCTAAGTACTCGTAGTGGGTCTTCGCTGAACGCACTGGATACATGGCGCAAATTTTTATTTTTGATATCAGCCAGGCCACCGTAATAGTCAATAACCTTACCATTGATAGGGGTGTCATCATTCAGACTGGTAACCTCTATTGCCATGGCATTGATGGTCAAGTCCCGCCGTTGCAGGTCCTCTTTTAAGCTCACATCGAGGCTAGCATGAACACTAAAACCTTGATAGCCTAAGCCTTGTTTGCGTTCCGTACGTGCTAGTGCGTATTCTTCATGGCTACTTGGATGTAAGAACACCGGAAAGTCTGCGCCCACTTGCAGAAATCCTGCATCAAGCATTTCTGCAACTGTCGCACCAACGACGACAAAATCTTTATCTTTGATAGGGCGACCTAATAGTCGATCACGTACCGCACCACCCACTAGGTAGATTTGCATAATATCCTCTTTTATTGAGTAAGCTTAGGCACTCAATTTTTACTGATAAAAAAACCAGTCTATGCCTTTTAAGAGCATTGACTGGTTTTTAGTATAGCAGACGGTTTCTATAAATAAGTAATAGTGACCGTCTTAATAATACGTTTATACTGCCTATGGCGTATTACTGATTTTCATTTTCTAAATCTTGAGCTTCAGTAACGGCCAGCGCAGTCATATTAACGATACCACGTGCAGTCGCTGATGGCGTTAGAATGTGTACTGGCTTATTAGAACCTAACAAAATAGGTCCGATAGAGGCACTGCCAGTGGCTGTTTTGAGTAGATTAAAGGCAATATTTGATGCGTCAAGCGTTGGCAAGATAAGTAGGTTTGCAGCACCTTTTAATGGACTCGATGGCATATGGTTTAGACGAATATGCTCATTCAGCGCGGCGTCACCTTGCATCTCACCATCAAACTCAAAATCTACATTCATATCGGTTAGTAGTTGATATACTTGACGCATTTTGGCAGCACTGGTACGATCTGAAGCACCAAAGTTAGAGTGAGAAACTAGCGCGACACGTGGGGTAATACCAAAACGACGTAATTGTTCAGCTGCCAAGAGAGTCATTTCAGCTAACTGTTCAGCGGTTGGATCTTCATGGATATAAGTATCCGCAATGAAAATATTACGGTCTTGCATGAGTACCGCATTCATAGCATAGAAGTCTTTCATGCCTTCTTTTTTACCAATGACACTTTCAACATATCTCAAGTGCAACTGATAATGGCCGAACGTACCACATACCATGGCATCTGCCGCACCATTATTGACCAACAATGAGCCAATCAATGTGGTCTTACGACGAACATCACGGCGAGCAAGTTCAATACTAACACCGCGACGCTTATTCTGTTCGTAGTAGCCTTGCCAGTAGTCTTTATAGCGAGAATCGTCATCAATATTGACGATAGTAATATTTTCGCCATCTTTTAGACGCAAGCCCAGTTTTTCAATATTGGCGGCAATGACTGAAGGACGACCAACCAAAATAGGCTTCGCTAGCTGCTCATCAACCACGACTTGTACAGCAAGTAAGATGTTATTATCTTCACCTTCACAGTAAACAATACGTTTTGGTGCAGACTTGGCACGAGCAAAGATAGGTTTCATCACGAACGCAGAGTTATAGACAAACTCAGATAGACGCTGACGATAAGCTTGCATATCAGCGATAGGTAGAGTAGCAACGCCTGAATCCATCGCAGCTTGAGCAACGGCAGAAGCAATCTCAATAATTAAGTTTGGCTCTAGAGGTCCTGGGATCAGGTAATCACGACCGAAGCTTTGCATTTTATCGATGTTTCTAACACTGGCAGTTGGTGTTGCTTCGACATGTGCCATTGCAGCGATTGCTTTTACACAAGCCACTTTCATTTCTTCATTGACGGTTGTTGCACCAACATCTAATGCACCGCGGAAGATATAAGGGAAGCATAATGCATTGTTTACTTGGTTTGGATAGTCTGAGCGACCTGTTGCCATGATGACATCTGGACGCACAGCATGCGCCAGTTCTGGCATGATTTCAGGTGTTGGGTTGGCTAGTGCAAAGACGATAGGGTCTTTTGCCATGCGGCGAACCATGTCTTCAGACAAGGTGCCCGGCATAGATAAGCCCAAGAACATATCGACATCGTCCATGACTTCTTCGATAGTGGTCGCAGTCGTCTCACGCGCATAGCGCTGTTTGGTTTCGTCCAGATTTTCACGAATGGTGGTAATGATACCGCGTGAGTCTGAAACAAAGATGTTGTTTTTATTTACGCCAAGTGCGCAAATGATATCCAAACAAGAAATAGCCGCAGCACCGGCACCTGAACAAACCACTTTGATTTCTTCGATTTTTTTGCCAGTAATCAATAACGCATTGAGCATTGCTGCAGCAACGATGATTGACGTACCATGTTGGTCATCATGGAATACTGGAATGTTCATGCGCTTACGTAGTTCACGCTCGATTTTGAAACATTCTGGTGCTTTGATGTCTTCTAGGTTGATACCACCAAAAGTAGGTTCAAGAGAGGCAACCGCTTCAATGAATTTGTCTGGATCGTTTTGTGCAATTTCAATATCAAAAACGTCAATACCTGCGAATTTTTTGAATAAAACACCTTTACCTTCCATGACAGGTTTTGATGCCAATGGACCGATATTACCTAAGCCAAGTACCGCAGTACCGTTGGTAATGACACCAACCAAGTTGCTACGAGCTGTATATTTTGCTGCTAGCGTTGGGTCTTTTTCAATTTCAAGACAAGGAACTGCCACACCTGGTGAGTAAGCCAGCGCTAAATCACGTTGGTTAGCCAGCTGTTTAATAGGGGTGACTGAGATTTTACCTGGACGTGGAAATTCATGGTAATGCAAGGCAGCTTGTTCAAACTGCTCTTTTTCCGAACTAAGGTTATCCGTATTCAAGTTGGTATCGTCATTCATAATAATTGCCATGGTTGGAATAAATTGGAATAAAGTAAATGGAGATAAAAAAACGTTTCGCCCTTAAAAAATTAAGGAATGACAATAATTTAAGGGGTCATTGGTACTAAAGGATTGATGGTCACAGAGATAGTAATCAGTGATTAAATACTGGCATCAAAAATGCAATCTAGCAAAAACTGTTATTCTATCACTATTGGCAATTCACGCCTAGTCAATAGCGATGAATTGCTTGAATAATACAATAAAATGATATTCGTTATTTATCTCGTTGATAATGCCAAAAAATAAGACTAAATACCAATCATAATCTCATAATGTTTCAAAATATTACAGAGTGATAGACTAGGGTATGTCCTAGATTAAGATGAACAGCTAATCGGCATTTGCGGTGCATCAGGCAAGGGTGGTGTGCTATCGAGATCGATGGCGATGTCTTGCAAACGATAGGGGTCAGCCAATAATTCAAAAACCCGGTTAACTTCTTCAAACTGACCTTGTTCTGCTGCTGTGATAGCACGCTGTGCCATACTATTACGTAATATATAAACAGGGTTATGGGTTTGCATATCGTGAATAGCTTGATCGATAGTGAGCTGTTGTACTTGTGCTATATAACGTGTCGACCAATCTTGCCATACTTGTTGTGCATCAATGCTCAATTCATTGGTCATAGTGACCAGTAGTGTTTGTTCGTAGGGATGATCGTTTGGTGAGACTAAACCGAGTAGCGCGCGGAAGCTATTTGTGTAGTCGAGTAGGTTGTCTTCTAGTAACGTCAACCATTCAAAAGCCAGTGTCAGACTTTGAGAACCATGAGGTAAGCCAAGTTTACGGCATAAGCCTTGCTGATAATGCTGCATAAAGGTCGCTTCATAAGGTGACAAGCAGTCTGCTAGTGTGTCACGCGTGACGCCTTCTAAACGCATAAAGTGTGGTAACCAAACATTGAGATTCCAATGACCGATAGCAGGCTGATTTTGATAAGAGTATCGACCTGTGTGGTCGGAGTGGTTGTTGATCCAAGCCGGATTAAACCGTTCCATAAAACCAAAAGGTCCAAAATCTAAGGTGCTGCCCGTGATAGATAGGTTATCTGTATTCATGACACCATGTGCAAACCCTATCAGCTGCCAATCAGCGATCATTCGCGCAGTACGCTCAACCACAGCAGTCAGAAACGCTGGCACAGGATTCTCACTATCACGGCACTCGGGATAGTAAGTGTCAATCATATAGTCAGTAAACTCACTGAGCACATCAGGTGCAAAGCTTGCAATCCACTCCACATGACCAAGACGAATATGGCTATCAGCCACGCGCATCAGTGCAGCACCGACTTCGATACGCTCACGGCGTACTCTTGTATCTGATACAACAAATCCCAACGCGTTAGATGAAGGAATACCAAGTTGAGTAAGTGCATGACCGCATAGATACTCGCGAATGGTACTACGCAGGACAGCGCGTCCATCACCCATTCGTGAGTAAGGTGTGAGACCAGCGCCTTTTAGATGTAAATCGTGAGGTTGGTTCTTACTATCGATTACTTGTGCCATTAATAGACCACGTCCATCACCCAACTGTCCTGCCCATTGTCCAAACTGGTGACCAGAATATGCCATAGCCAACGGCTTAAACTCTGCTGGCACGTATTGGCCACCAAGTATCTCAACCCAGCGTGTCATCAGATCTTTATCTTCTGTCCAGCCCAACTGCTCTGCAACTTGGGTGTTGAAATGACCAGCACGTGGGTTGTCTAATGGCGTGGGTGGTTGCTCATGATAGAGGCGTGTGTCTAGTTTGACATAGGTATTTTGATAACGCATACAAGCCGTTCCTATTAAAACATCAAAATGATGGGACCACTATAACATAGCCACCACAAGACAGCGTTTAGCTTTATCTATCTTGCTGTCTATTTATTATATTCAATAAAAAACCCTCCATCCATGACGGATAGAGGGAAGGAGAAGCTTTACAATAATGAGAAGTCAGCGACTAAGCGGTTGTTTTGTTTGTTCCAATCGCACGGAATGCTGTTTTTAGATTGCTGTTATGCTCAAGTATTTTTTGCTCAACTTTGGCGTAATCGTGCTTTAGCTTATCATCAACTTCATGTAAACGATCAGCAAACTCTGTTTTCTTCAGTTCAATAGTTTTGGTTTTTAGCGCTTGCCATTCTTCTACTGTTTTCGTAAAAGCCTCATATTCAAACTTGATGCGATCTTGAAAATTCTTCATTGCATGAGGAATATCAATACCGCTTGCTGTCGCTGTATCAATCTGCTGTTGAGCGGTTTTAAACTGCATTTGCACTTCAGCATGCTTGATAGTAGTGTCATCTACAGTACGTAGCTCACTGGTTAAACCAATTTTAGATAAGCCTGCAATCAACCATTTGGTAGGGTCATATTGCCACCATTTAACACCATTACGATAGTCGTATTGGAAGAAGTGATGATAGTTATGATAACCCTCACCCCATGTGAAGATAGCTAAGAAAAAGTTATCACGGGCAGTATTGGTATCGGTATAAGGACGTGTACCAAACATGTGGCATAACGAGTTGATGAAGAAGGTAAAGTGATGGGTTAGTACTAAGCGCAGCAAACCAGCAATCAGTAAAGTACCCCAAACATCACCTAATAACCAACCAATACCAGCGACCATACCGACGTTTAAGGCAACTACCCATAAGCCATAGTATTTATGCTGAATTTGTAACGTTTTATCTCTGGTCAAATCAGGAATATTTTTGTAATCAAACTTACCACTAGGATAATTGCGCAGCATCCAACCAATATGGCTAAACCAAAAACCACGTTTTGCTGAATATGGGTCATCTAAACGATCATCTACATGACGATGATGGCTACGGTGACCAGAAACCCAGTCAAACGCTGAGCCTTGTACGGCTAGGGTTGAGCCAAGCAATAAGAAGTTTTTGACAATCGGATGCGCTTTATATGCACGATGTGACAGTAGACGATGGTAACCAGCAGTAATACTAATACCTGTCCATACCATAAAGGCACCAAATACACCCCAAACCGGCGCGCTAACTTGATGAGTCAATAAATACCACGGTGTGATAACGGCAGCAGCAATTGGCGTGGCTACTAATATAGCCGCAGGGATCCAATTGATCGGCGCTTTGGTAAACTCAAACTCCCGTATATCGATCTCACCTTTTTCAGAGGTATCAATTTTTACGGTCGTATCAGCATAGTTGCGTTTAGCAACTGGCAGACTATCGATCGAATTACTCGTATCAAAACGCGTCTTAAAACGTGAGGCTTGAGTGCTGGCTGCTTTTACAAGCGTATCACCAGATTTGATAGCGAAACGTAAGCCTTTCAGCGGTAAGCCAAGTGCTTTTTTTGCGATCATATAATATCCCTAACGGTATTCATTTAAGTCTCTATAATACCCTAAAATTTTCATAAAGTGAACACTCATGCACTATAAAAATATTGCTAAATAACAACAACTTGTATTGATTATGGGATGTATTGACGTAAATAACCTGTGATTTATCAGGCATTAAGGATAAGTGTAAGCACTATATCAAAATATATGAATTTTTTGAGGTAGCTGAAATGAAAAATAGATTTACGAATTTAGTAATAAATGGCTTGGGAAATCGGTAATGATTACATCGGTGTGCCATTGAACCAGTTGTGCAATCGTATCGGTGTTATTGACGGTCCAAGCACTGACTGGTAAACCGTAGCGGTGGCTATGCTCAATAACGGCTTGGTTGATAAGAGGATGGTATATACCCAATTGACCACAGCCAAGCTGTAGTGCTGTATTGGTCGCAGCGATCAAGGCTTTAGGTGTGTCAATCAACAAACCACGCGGAATGTGCATAAGTGGCTTGCTGCGTTGCAACCGCGCATGTAATTCCATATCAAAACTAGTTAACGCAATAGGTAAGTTAGCAAATGAGCTGTCAACTAAATGACGGGTCAAGGCCTTTATTAATTTGGTGTAATTAGTACGGCAATGCGTTTTCACCTCAAGTTCGATATAAGTAAAATCACTGAGTAGGGGCGCTATACTTTCCAATGTCATAATTTGATGATTAAACTGTCGATGGCGCTGAATTTCCGCAATGCTGAGCTGATCAATGCGTGATTGCTGCTGACACATACGTGTTAGGTCGTCATCATGGAACACAACCAAATGGTCATCAGCACTTAGCTGTACGTCAAACTCAATTCCCGTTAAACCATGAGTGTTAAGACGTTGAGCATGCTCAAATCCTATCAATGTGTTTTCCAGTGCTTCACCACGAGCACCACGATGACCAAGTAATCGTGTGTTTTTAAAATTTATCATGGTTGTCATTTCGGCTATTTTTATGAGTAATCATATAGCGTCATATGAGTAGCGTCTAATAAAATTTGTTAAATAGAGCGTTGATATGATGTTTTCCATTATGTTGTTCAATGATAATACTTTGAAGGTGCATTTACATTGAGCGTCGAAGTACGTATTTGTTATGTTTTTGCAACTAAGTGTAGGTTTTACCCATTAAAGGGGGCGTTATTTATGTGTCCATAGGCTACACTAATGACCATTCAATACAAACACCGTATAATAGTCGGTTTTTCAAACCTATGGCAGCTAGGGTTGCGGTTTGGACATCAATCACTGTCCGTCAGTGGCGGTACGAATTAGTAAATTGGGAGCAAAATGAATATGAGCGTAGCAAATAAGGGTTTGAGTAAGTGGCAGAAGATTGCTGGAATTGGTATGGCATGTAGTTTGGTGCTTGCAGGCTGTGATCGCTCAGATAAAGAAGACACCACGGAGACAGCAGAGCTGACAGAGCAGGATTCGGATGCTATTGAAAATGCTGCGGCAACGGCCGTTAGTTGTGATGACCCAATGGTACAAGATCGTCTCAAAACGACGCTAAAAAACACACTCACTCAGCAAGCGCAAGCTTTGGCTACTAACTATGCCAACGATGCGGAGATTAATCTTGCCAGTGGTGCCATTACTGATAAAATCGACGGTATCGTGATTGATGTACAGAATGCCGCAGTTTTACAAGAAGCCAATAGCAATGGTCTGACGACTTGCCAAGCAAGTGTGAGTATGACGTTGCCAAGTGCAGACTTGTATCAATCCAGTCAAGTCCAAGCGGCCAATAATCAACCAAGTCTACAATCACGTTTAGCGGAAAACAATATTCGTATCAATAATAATATGCTCGTGGACGATTCTTTTACCTATGTCGTTGGCACTCAAAATGGTCAGGTACGTACACGTATTGCTGGACAGCCGGCACTGGTAGCTGTCGTTGCTGATGTGATGGCAGGCTCTGTATTGCAGTCAGCGATGAACAGTCAGAGTGCTCAAAGAGAAGCAACACAAAACAATAATACTCAACCTGCACCGATTCGCGAACCTAGAGAAGTCACACCGATTGAGCCAATTCGTCCTACTGAGCCTGCAACACCGCCAACGATTGATAATCCAAGCAATCCTACAGATAACAATACAGCAGCTAGCCAACCAGAAGTACTAAAAGAAGTACCTGAAGATGAAAGTATTGATATGGTTATTACTCAAGACGAAAATGCTACTTACTAATTAGTAAGAGTGGTGCAATTGCTAGGGCGTGTCCTCAATTCAATCGATAGTCATCTAAATGGGTTAAAAATGGCTAAATCTTGCCAAACGGCGTCAAATAGCTGATTAATATCTCGATATTATCTGCGCTATTTTCCTTGTTTAACTGCAGTTTATCTCATTTTTATCACCATTTTTAAAATGAGGACACGCCCTAAATACTAAGTATTAAAAGAGCCCGCGATGTCAAGTTGCGGGCTTTTCTTGATGTCTTAATAATTATGTATAGCTATTTTTTAGCATCAAAACCCTTTAACACTTGACTGTCCCAAAGTACTTCAGAGACTTGTTTTGGATCAGTGCAGAAACGTGCAGCGACGAACAACCAGTCAGATAAACGATTGATAAAGCTCACTGCTGTATTACGAATAGCTGTTGGACGTTGCTGTCTTAACAACACAGCTTGGCGTTCAGCACGGCGACAGACACTACGAGCCACATGTAACTGGCTTACTAAAACAGAACCCGTTGGTAAGATAAAATCCTTGAGCGGTGGCAAGGTGGCATTCATTGTATCAATTTGTTGCTCTAACCATTCAATATGAGTGGCATTAACACCTTCATATTCTGGCATAGACAGTTCACCACCGATATTGAACAGTAAATGTTGAATAATGATTAAGCCTTCAGAAAACTCCTTGGCGATCGATTGGCCTTTGTTGCGTTGTAATTGAGCACGCACTAGACCGATATGTGAGTTGAGCTCATCAATATCACCCATGACATTAAATAGATTGTCAGCTTTACTGATTCGACTGCCATCGGCCATACCAGTGCTACCATCATCTCCAGTACGTGTATATATCTTACTTAAGCGGTTGCCCATATCTAAGTCCTTAACTATTTTTTGATTGAGTGGTATTAGTTGCGTGCTCATTGTAGTATTTTACGGCTGTTTTCGCTAAGATAATGGGTCAAGTTTTATATAACAGTCGTTTTAGTGTTGTTCCTTATGATGAGGGCAATGATAAATCAGGGTTACTGGTTAACAAAACATGGCTAATATTTTAACTTGTATTTAATCTACTTTATTTATATGAAAAGGCTTTTTAATCATGACCACACCTCTTGCAGATGCGATGTCTCAGCTTGCGATTTATGACTCACTGACTGGCGGAAAACGCCAATTCGTACCACTCAAAGCAGGGCAAGTAGGCATCTATGTGTGCGGCATGACCGTTTATGATTATTGTCATATTGGTCATGCGCGGATGATGATTGGTTTTGATATGGCCGTACGCTGGCTAACACAATTGGGCTATGACGTTAATTATGTGCGTAATATTACCGATATTGATGACAAAATTATCGCTCGTGCCGCTGAGAATGGCGAAGAGATTGGTGCACTGACGCAGCGTTTTATTAGAGCAATGCATGAAGATTTTTCTGCACTTGGTTGCTTATCACCTAATGCCGAGCCGCGGGCAACTGATTATATCGATGAGATGCAGCAAATGATCGAGACATTGGTCGAAGGTGATTATGCGTACGCAGGAGACAATGGTGATGTTTATTACGCCGTTGATAGCTTTGCGGACTACGGCAAGTTGTCTAAGCGCAATCTAGATGATATGCAGGCAGGTTCGAGAGTTGATGTTGAAAATGACAAGCGTAATCCGTTTGACTTTGTGCTATGGAAAGCCGCCAAACCTGAGGAGCCTCAGTGGGCATCCCCATGGGGACAAGGGCGTCCAGGCTGGCATATCGAATGTTCGGCGATGTCGACTAAATGCTTGGGCAGTACCTTTGATATTCATGGCGGTGGTCATGATTTACAGTTTCCGCATCACGAAAACGAGATTGCCCAGTCTGAAGCAGCAACGGGTTGCGAGTATGCACGCAACTGGATGCACGTTGGATTTATCAACGTTGATGGCGAAAAGATGTCTAAATCATTAAATAACTTCTTTACCATTCGTGATGTTATGGCCAAGTATTTGCCAGAAACGCTGCGGTTTTTCTTATTATCAAGTCATTACCGTAGCCAAGTGAACTTTTCCGATAGTGCATTGGATGAGGCCCATCATAGCCTAAGCAGATTGTATAATGCATTGAAACTGGCTGAACAGCAAAAAGGGCAAACATTGGTTATTACGGATGATTTGATAAATAAAGCTTATAGCAGCAGCGCTGGACAAGACTTTATTAAAGCCATGAACGATGATTTTAATAGTTCAACGGCTATCAGTGTGCTATTTGGGCTGGCACGTGATATCAATAAAGCCATCAAAGCGGAAGAGGTCGATGTTGCATGGCATTTGGCGGAGCAGTTAAAAGCATTGGCACAAGTGCTCAATATTTTACAGCAGCCAGTACAGCAGTTTTTACAAGCTGTGATTGGTGAGCAGGTCGATAATGGCTTAACGGATGTGGCTATCGATGGCTTAATCAATGAACGCGCAGATGCCAAAACCAACAAAAACTTTGCGCGTGCTGATGAGATACGTGAGCAATTGAAGGAAGCAGGTATTGAGCTCGAGGACAGCCGTGCTGGTACGACGTGGCGCCGTGCTTAAAGCAAATGTGTTACAGAACACTCATACATATAGTCATAAACTAAGTCAGCTTTGAGCTGGCTTTTTTTGTAGACTTAATAAGATATAGGACTCTGATTCAGAATTATCTTCATGAAGGACAGCCTTTGTACGCGACTTTCACATAAACTACTGGCCGTTAAAATATGAATACTCTCAAAACCAGCACTATAGACAATCATAGTGTTGCCACTAATATTGCTACTTGTATTGACAGTGATGAACCTATCAATACTGTCTATGAGGGTGTGAGAAATAACACGCTACCATTATTACTCGCTTTTTTTATGATAGTAATAAGTGCGGTTTGTATGCCTACTTATGCGGCAAATGATAACAATGAGCGAAGTACAAATGAGCAAGAGCGCTCACAGTCAGCAAGCACACCTGATAACGTTACTGAGTATGTAAACGAGAAAATCAGTAATATAAAAGATGAAAGTGTGGGTCTGTCTGGTGTAGTAGGAGAGATGCTCGATCCTACTGAGCGTAGTGTTGTAGAGCAATCTGGACAATTGCAAGGGGATTCGGGACTAACGGGTGAGTACAATGAAAACTATTATTTATTAGATACACTCAATGCTAGCTTACCAACACTGTCTGAGCCACCGAATTTAACGACTCCTTTGGCGACTTTAGAGTTCTTTCAGTCAGCGGTCATGAAGCAACAATATGACTTAGCTGCTTATGCGCTTAATATGAATCTGATTGACCAAAAGATTCAGCGCAACCACGCGCTTGAGCTATCAGAGCGATTGGATTTTTTATTGTCAGAAAGAGAGCTCTATGTCTTTGATGATCTGCCAGATCGCCCAGATGGTTTAATCGAACCGCCACTGGGTAGCACCAGCAGTATCATGGGTGTTCCAAGACGTTCGATACAGTTGGGTTATATCGATTATCGTGAACGCCGTGTTCCTGTTTATTTACAGCGAGTCCGAGTGGGTGATAATGCGCCTATTTGGGTATTTTCTGATCAGACAGTGGGTAATATCGACAATCTTTATGAGCAATATCATCCAGCAGAGTTTGAGCGTTATTTACCCGCATGGTTGAAATTTAAAGTATTCAGTATTGCGTTATGGGAGTTTTTAGCATTATCACTGTTCTTTTTATTAACGATGGGAGTAGGGTGGTTACTGAGTAAAGGTGCTGGAAAAATTATTAGTCATTATATTGATGATGAGAAGTACCGCAATGATTTGGGTAGTATCCATGGTGTAGCAGATTTGGTCAATAAGCTGACGGTACCTTTGACTTTTACCATCAGTTTTTCATTGGTTTTTACGTTGGTTTCTGGTGGCTTTCCTTACTTAGATGCGGTTGCTGCATCGACTAG
The DNA here is from genome assembly GCF_052376215.1 of Psychrobacter sp. AOP7-B1-24. Classification (NCBI taxonomy): domain Bacteria; kingdom Pseudomonadati; phylum Pseudomonadota; class Gammaproteobacteria; order Moraxellales; family Moraxellaceae; genus Psychrobacter; species Psychrobacter sp. AOP7-B1-24. The sequence continues at coordinate 71,881 of NZ_JBQSVL010000004.1, read as the reverse complement.
GCCGCTTATCTGGATAGGTTTGGTTTTTAGCACTATGTGGCTTGGCATACGTGTGATTAACTTTTTTGCCAATCGCTACCAAAATATGCAGATCGAAAATCTGGCTGCAGAGCATTTTGATAAAGAGCGCCGCCGTCGCACCTATGTGTCGATATTTCGCCGAGTTTTTATCTTTGTCATGATTTTAGGTAGTATCTGGATGGGTTTGAGTGAATTTACCAATATGGAAGGCCTTGGTAAAACACTATTAACCTCGGCAGGTATAGCGGGCGTGGTTATTGGTATTGCGGCACAGCCGATATTGGGTAATATTATCGCTGGAGTGCAGGTAGCAGTCACGCAGCCGGTACGGATTGGTGATAGTGTGATAATGGATGGCAATTTTAGTACTGTTGAAGATCTGCGTTACACTTATGCAGTACTAAAAACATGGGATGAACGTCGGCTAGTGGTGCCAATGCGTGAGCTGATTACAGACACGGTAGAAAACTGGTCACATACGGAGGTGCATCAAACTTGTCCTGTGTTTTTATTTGTGGATTATGGTGCAGATATTGATGCCATTCGCCAGCAGTTTATATCGGCGGCTAAAGATAATAAGCTGTGGGACAAAAAAACCGAGCCTGAAATATTTGTAGTCGAAGTGACCGAACATAGCATTAAACTGCGTGGCGCGGTGTCAGCGGTAGGCCCAATAGAAGCGTGGACACTGGCTTGTGAAATACGTGAGCAGATGCTTGGTTATCTATATCGCGAACACAAGCCTTATCTGCCAGCTGACCGTCTGGTGTTAAAAGATAAAGAGGCATAAGTAATCACATTTAAGTCCACATTATTTTAGATAAACGGCACTCTTAGTATATATAGCTTATATTGGTGAAATAATCTGCTAAATATGCATGCGACTTGTTTGCTTATTTGTTATAATGTGGCGTTATTTTTAAGGGATAACTGAGCGATTAAGCGTAAGATTGCACCATATTTATGTAAACTTATGATTCATCACTCAATTGCAGTTTTCGAGCGTTTGATTTAGCTGGTTTATTGCTAAAATCCCACCCATCAAAATAACCACCACTAGGGGTCTGTATGTTGCGAATTGTCGATGAAGCCTTAACCTTTGATGACGTTTTATTATTACCAGCCTATTCTGAAGTTCTGCCAAAAACTGCTGATCTGTCTACTCGTTTGACCAAAAATATCACACTTAATCTTCCGCTCATCTCTGCGGCGATGGATACTGTGACTGAGTCTGAAATGGCCATCACTATGGCGCAGCTTGGTGGCATGGGTATTTTGCACAAGAGCATGGACATTGAAAAGCAGGCCACACAAGTACGCCGTGTCAAGAAATTTGAAGCAGGTACGGTAGTCGATCCTATCACTGTACATCCAGAGATGACCATTGGTGAGTTGCTGCGTTTAACGCAGGATAATAATATTTCAGGTGTGCCTGTGGTAGAAAAGGGTACTGATAACGTGGTAGGTATCGTGACTCACAGAGATTGGCGTTTTGAGACCAATCTGTCGTTACCTGTCAGTAAAATCATGACGCCAAAAGATCAGCTGGTCACGGTACATGAAGGTGAGAGCAACGAAAATATCAAAAGATTGCTGCATGAGCATCGTATCGAAAAAGTTATCGTTATTGATGATAATTTCCGCCTACGTGGTTTGATTACGGTTAATGATTTTGCCAAAGCTGAAAACAATCCAAATGCCTGTAAAGACGAGCAAGGTCGCCTACGTGTTGGTGCTGCCGTTGGTACTGGCGCAGACACGCAAGCACGCGTTGAAGCATTGATTGCTGCTGACGTTGACGTTATCGTTGTTGATACAGCGCATGGTCACTCAAAAGGCGTGATTGATAAAGTTTCTTGGATTAAAAAGAACTATCCGCACGTACAAGTAATCGGTGGTAACATCGCAACAGGTGAAGCTGCTATTGCTTTACGTGATGCAGGCGCTGATGCTGTGAAAGTCGGTATCGGCCCTGGTTCTATCTGTACCACGCGTATTATCGCAGGTATCGGTGTACCACAAATTTCGGCCATTGATAATGTCGCCAGCGCTTTGAAAGACAGTATTCCATTGATTGCTGATGGTGGTATTCGTTTCTCAGGTGATATGGCAAAAGCAATCGCTGCTGGTGCATCATGTATCATGGTTGGCTCGTTAATGGCTGGTACTGAAGAAGCGCCAGGTGAGGTTGAGCTGTTCCAAGGTCGCTACTATAAGGCTTACCGCGGTATGGGTAGTTTGGGTGCGATGTCAGGATTAAACGGTTCTTCAGATCGCTATTTCCAAGATGCCAAAGATGGCGTAGAAAAGTTAGTGCCAGAAGGTATCGAAGGTCGTGTACCTTATAAAGGCCCAGTTGCTGGTATCGTTAATCAGTTGGTTGGTGGATTACGTTCATCGATGGGTTATACAGGTTCTGCAACTATCGAAGACATGCGTACCAATCCACAGTTTATCAAAGTAACTTCAGCGGGTATGAAAGAATCGCATGTGCATGATGTGCAAATCACTAAAGAAGCACCGAACTATCGAGTAAACTAAAGTATGTATTTTGACTAATACGTTTTTGCGGTTCATTTAAAAGATATTGACTAAGACGTAATGCTTTAGCGACTTTAAGATACAAACAGCCAACAATGATTTATTATTGTTGGCTGTTTTTTTTGTAAAATACAGAAACAGATTATTACAATAATAGTGTTGCTGACATATACGCTTGGATTTTTATTTTTTGACTTGAGGAGTGTGCATAATGAGCTATTTTGGTACAGATGGTATTCGTGGAAAATTTGGTGAGTTGCCAATTACACCTGACTTTATTTTGAAATTAGGCTATGTGACGGGACAAGTGCTTATAGAAAATAATAGTAATCCTGCGCGCAGACCTAGTGTGGTCATTGGCAAAGATACTCGCTTGTCAGGATATGTGATTGAGGGCGCGTTACAGGCTGGCTTTAATGCCTCTGGTGTCGATGTTCATATGCTTGGTCCATTACCAACACCTGCCATTGCACATTTAACTCGTAGCTTTAATGCTGATGCAGGTGTGGTTATTTCAGCATCACACAACCCTTATTACGACAACGGTATCAAACTGTTTTCAGGTGACGGTAAAAAGCTGACTGATGAGATGCAAAGTGCAATCAATGATAAGCTACAAGTTATTATGAGTATTGATAGCAGTGATGATGCTATGCCTATCCTTGATCCGTCACAACTGGGTAAAAATAATCGAATCAACGATGCGAAAGGTCGCTATATTGAATTCTGTAAAGGCAGCTTTCCTTATCAATACGATTTGAGTCATCTGACAGTCGTCTTAGATTGTGCCAATGGTGCAGGCTACAGTGTGGCACCAAGAGTCATGCGTGAGTTGGGTGCTAATGTGATAGCTATTCATAATACGCCTGACGGTCTCAATATCAATGCTGACTGTGGTTCTACGCATCCTGAAAGCTTACAGAAAGCAGTTCTTGAGCATAAGGCCGATGTTGGTATCGCCTTAGATGGTGATGGCGATCGTATTGTGATGGTGGATGAAGCTGGTAAGCTAGTCGATGGCGATGGTATTTTGTACGTACTGGCTACTCAAGGTCAGACTAAAGCCAAAGGTGTGGTTGGTACGCTCATGAGTAACATGGGTTTAGAATTGGCACTGAAAGCGGATAATATTGAGTTTACTCGTGCAAAAGTAGGTGATCGTTACGTGATGCATGAGCTTGAAGCCAATGGTTGGATACTAGGCGGAGAACCATCTGGTCACATTTTATGTTTAGATAAGAGTCGTACTGGCGATGCGATTATTGCCGGTTTACAAGTACTGGCTGTGATGCAAGCACGTGGTCGCGCGCTTAGCGATCTTGTTGAAGGGTTTGAAGTGTTGCCACAAAAATTGGTCAACGTCCGTTTGTCTCAGATGCAAGATCCTTTCAAACATCCAGAGCTGGTTGAAACCTTTGATAAGGCTCAGGCTACATTAGAAGGAAGAGGCCGCTTATTGATTCGTCAGTCAGGAACTGAGCCTATGATTCGAGTGATGGTTGAATCAGATGACGAAATAGAATGTGATGTTATGGCAAATGACTTGGCTGATCATATTAAAGCCGTACTGAGCTAGTAGCATATTTATTCAAGCTGAACAGTAGGGCGTGTTGAATATTCAAATATTAGGGCTGCTGATTGCTAAAATTGCACCAAACTAGGCACAAGCCGATGATAATGTCGAGACCTTAACTAGGCTTGTAACGACGTTTGGGGTGATTTTAGCATCAGCCCTTTGGGGCAGTACTCTTTTTCGCCAATATATGGCGAAATTGTTTCACCTAGAATGACTAGGCATCAAAAATTTCACTGCATATTGTCTGAAAAATAGTCGCTGCCAGCACCACATTTGAATGTTCAACACGCCCTAAACTTTAAATGGAATACGCCTTATAATAGCCGTACATGTAATAATGCATCAATATTAAAATAAGGAATGACCATGAGCATGGACTTTACCGATCAACGCCTATCTTATGAAAAAGGTGTACTAGATCAACAGTCAGTACCTGAATCACCCTTTGATCTTTTAAAGGCGTGGATGGATGAAGCAATAGCACAAAAAGTTCAAGAGCCTTATGCGATGAGCTTGGCAACCTGTGGTATCGACAATAAGCCTAGTGTACGTATTGTTCTTATGCGTGAGATTACGGAGACTGGTGTGGTTTTTTATACCAACTACGAAAGCGCTAAAGGGCAAGATATTGCTGAAAACCCTAATGCCGAGGTGCTGTTTTTTTGGCATGAGCTTGAGCGTCAGATTCGTATCAGCGGTAGCATTGCTAAGATAGATGCTCAAAAATCTGCGGCATATTTTCAAAAGCGTCCGCACGATAGCCAAGTAGGCGCTTGGGTCAGCCAGCCACAAAGTGGTGAAGTGACAAATCGTGAGGTTATGGATCAAACCTTTGAACAGCTACAATCAGACTACTCTAACAGTGGAGAAGTACCAACGCCAGAATTTTGGGGCGGCTATGAAATTACGGTTGAGCAGATCGAGTTTTGGCAGGGTCGCGCCAACCGTATGCATGACCGTATTGTGTACACTAGCGAAAATGGCGATAGCTGGAATACCAAGCGCCTGTTGCCATAAGACGGTAGCTGTAAACCTGTAGTTATGAGGTTTCAGCTATAAAATCACTTGGCTAGAATAAAAAATCCCTACTAGTAGCTGTGTTCAACACGCCCTAGTAGGGATTTTTTATGTTTAAGAGCCGCCACTAAAATTAATATTATACCATTCACAAGAATACGATTAGCTGTATCAAAATCGCTTAGCCTACAACGTGTAGTGCTTGCACTCTTTTTCCTTGCTACTCTAATTTTTGTGAATGGTATTATTTCATTTCAGTATCCACATCGACAGAAACGGACATGCCAGGGCGTAAGTTTGCCAGATTCGGTTGGCCTTTATCTAAATCGATACGTACCGGAATACGCTGGGCTATTTTAATATAGTTACCAGTGGTTGGATTTGCCGCTGCTGCACTAAACTCACTACCAGTCGCAGGCGAAATATTATTGATACGTCCTGTAAATTCAGTACCACCAAGGGCGTCAACTCGAATAGTAGCAGGCTCACCTATCGTCATGTTTGCGATTTGAGTTTCTTTAAAATTGGCAATAATCCATACGCCTTTCGGTACGATATACATAAGCTGTGTACCGGCACTAACGTATTGTCCTGACTTTACACTGACCTGGCTCAACTGTCCTGATTCAGGAGCGGTAATAATAGTGTTATCCAAATTTATCTTTGCTTGTTTTTTAGCCGCTTCTGCATTTTGGATATTGGCATCAAGTGAGGCTCGGCTACCATTGGTTTTTTTACTGGCCTGTTTTGCGGCTTGTAGATTGGCTTCTGCTTGCTGTACCGCTGCTTGCGCCTTGGCCAGCTCTGCTCTAGTATGTGCCACTTCCGCTTTTGATACTGCACCAATTGCATCAAGCCCTTGATAGCGTTTAATGTCTTCTTGGGCGCTGTTAACACTCACTTTGGCACTATATACGTCAGCTTCACGTGCTTCTATTTGTGCTTGGCTAGATTGAGTGTCTTGAGCATTGCTTGAGCGGTTGGTTACTGCTACCTCAATATTGGCTTGTGCTTGTTCGAGCTGTTGTTGAAAGGTACGGTCATCTATTTTAACCAGTGCATCACCTTCTGTGACATTTTCAAAATCTTGTACAGCAACGTCGGTTACGTAACCAGAAACCTGTGAGCTGATGATGGTTGTTTGGCCTTTCACAAAGGCATTATTGGTATGCTGTACGGTTGGGGTAAATGGGGGTAGTTTCCATGCATATAGAATTAGAAATACACCGATGACGATGAGAACAATAAAAACCCCTATATTAAAGAACGTTTTTTTCTTAGGGTTCCATCCCGAAGAAGAGGGAATGGGCTCGGTTGGTGGCATGGGTGTTTCATGGTCAGTGCCGCGCTCTATTACCTTTTCCTCAGTTCGGTTTTTATTGTCTTGAGTACTGGTTGTCTCATCAGTATTAGAAGACAGGCTATTGACTGGCGTCTGAGTTTTTTGGTCAGAGTCATTGGGTTTTTGTTGGCTCATGACGCGCTCCTAAGTGGTTAGATTAATATAGTAGATAACTGAATATTTATATAAGAAAAGGTTGCTTAAATTTGAGTGATTTTAGCAATCTGCAGCCTTAATATTTGAAGGTTCAACAGACCCTAAAGTATCTTATTTTTGCTCACGCATTTTGGCGATAACGGCCAGTTCTTTAGCCAATGGGTTGCGTTTATGATAACGATAGTAAAAATAATTGAGTAATAAAATAACAGTAGCACCAGTCGACAGAATGGCCATGATGAAAAACAAATCACCATAAGCAGAGACAGTGGCTTGACGCTGAATACCTTGTAACACTTGCAGCGTAGCTGCGGTATTGGCTTGGGTAGTGTCAGTAATTTGAGGTGATAAAATACTGCGTGCAGTGGTTATTTGTCCCACTAGATCCGGATCACCAAAATTGAGCGAGTTGACCATATTTGTATAATATGCCTGCGTACGAACCGTGGTAAACGCTTGAATAGCGGCTGCACCTGCTAATCCGCCTACCGTTTGTGAAATGCTAAAAATAACGGAAAAACTAATAATATAGGCAGGACCACTGGTAATCGCACGCAAAAACCCTTCAAAAACCAAAGGCCCCATGAAATACACCGCAGCAAAGGCAATCAAAAATTGGCTGAGATAAAACATATAGGGTGCTGAATTAATAGACACAGCCGTATCCATCCAAGAACCTATAGCAATCAATGCCACTGCAAAAATAACAGGTCGGCGCAAATCCATCGCATTGGTACTAAAAATACTGATCACTAAAGCCAATACACTGGCTACCAATATGACAGCATAAAAGGTAATCAGCTGATCGCTACCATAGCCTAAGTTGGCAAGCAATCCTGCAGCGCCGACATTTTGCTCAGATAGCAAAATTCGCATGACAGCGCCGGTAATCATAAAGGCAATAATATTTCGGCTACGCATCCAGCGCACTTGTAGCATCGGGTTTTTGCGATGCGTTTCAATCCATAACGCAACGCTAATACCGACGACGGCAATAATAAGTGGATAGATGAGCCAAGGTGTCGTCCACCATAGAATCCTACCTTGTACTAAAACGACAGCCAATGCAGCCAAACCACTTGCAAAAAAACCAAAGCTTAAAAAATCCAGTTTTTCAAATACTTTTTCTGTATGACCTGGCGGTAGCTCCAGCAAGTTAATCAGCCCAAAACAAATTAGTGCCAAACCAAATTGGAATAAAAATAAGCTTTCAAGCTGACCGTCAATGGTGAGGTAGGGCGAGATAATTCGTGATAATGGGATACCAAATTGTACCAAGCCAAACCCCAATATTAGACCGCTAGTGCGTTTAACGGTTGGCATACCTTGCAAACAGTAGAACAAACCTAATATGGTCATGGCGCTTGCTACCATACCACTCAAGCCACGCGCTATAAGCTCTAAGTAATAAGGGTCAAGCCACATGCCATCAGCAGCCGTCACCAAGCCACTGCTCACAAACCATTGTATACTGGTTGCTAATAGCAAAAAAAACAGGGTGATTTTACTGAATAATGCCATGCCAAATTGCTGACGAATCTTATATAACAATACGGTGATACAAGCATTGGTCATATTATAGGCAACCGATATCCATCCGCCTTCTATAGGCGTTAGGCTAAGGTCACCTTGGATTTGAGTTAGGTTGGCGACCAGCAGACCATTTTGGAAACTGGCAGTCAATCCAACAATAATACCAATGAGCAAGTAACAAACCTTGCGGCGTACAGGATGGTCAGGGTTGGCTGGAGAGCCTACCATCATCGGTTGTTCGTGGGGCTTGAATTGGTATTCATTATTCATGGTTGACGGTCTTTCTAGATGAGTGCTGGATGCAATGATAAGCAAATAACAACACGGTTGATCAAAAAATGAATGGCACCGTTAATGACGACGCAATTAGAAGTTATAGTCAAAGAAACATAAAACCGATACGATTGCATTATGGTGCTATAGTCAATCAATGTTATAAATGATACAAGGCAGACGAGAGCAAGTACTACAGTAGTAGGCTAAGCGAGTCTAACGCCGTAACACTTTAATAGTGGTTCGACTATACTGGTACAAATTTTACTTGCTTGCTGTATTCACAGAGGCCGCGAAAAATTTATCCCAGCAGCACTGTAGCGATTTAAAAATACTTTGACTATACGTGATCAATGATGACAATAGTTTGTAAAAAACAACAACAAAATAGCCCAAGATGGACTTGGGCTATTTTATCAGGATTTCTATAAAACGCTACAGATCAAACCGTTTTACAGCTATTTTGAATCATCATGTTCAGCTTCGAGGCGCATCGCACGCTGATAGCTATCGAGTTTGGCTAAGCTTTCTGCATACTGTCTAATATGTGGATAGTCATCTAGCTTCTGACGCTGTGCAAGAATAATCATATCAAACGATAGCATAAAGTCAGCACCGCTGAGCGTATCACCTACAATGAAAGACTTACCTTTGAGTGATGCGTCTAAATATTTGAACAGTCTGGTTTTTTCTACATCAATATAACCATTCAGAAATTCATTGTCATCGATGCCTGCTTTCTTGCTAAACAGTTCAAGCATGAGTGGCAACATGAGCGAGCTTTCAGCAAAGTCAATCCACTCCAGATAATGACCGTAGTCAGTACTATCAGTAGAAGGACGCAAACGATCTGGTGCGAAGCGCTCAATCAAGAGCTCAGTAATGGCACCTGACTCTGAGTATATTTGCCCGTCCATTTCTATCACTGGTGACTTACCCAATGGATGCACAGCTTTTAGGCTGTCTGGTGCTAAATGCGTTTTAGCATCGCGCTGGTGGCTTACGATTTCATAAGGCTCGCCCAGTTCTTCTAATAGCCATAAAATACGTAGTGAGCGTGACTGGTTCAGATGATGCAAGCGAATCATAATATTACCCTTTTATCTTAGCGATCAAACGTGCAGCAGCTTCTTCAGATGATGCTGGGTTTTGTCCAGTGATTAACAAGCCATCTTCTACCACAAATGATGCCCAATCAGCGGCTTTTTCATAGTGACCGCCGTTGGCTTTGAGTTCATCTTCTACTAAGAAAGGCACGATATCGGTAAGGCCAACTGCGTCTTCTTCTGAATTGGTAAAGCCAGTGACTTTTTTGCCTTTAACCAAATATTCACCATCAACTTTGACATTTTTTAGCGCGCCTGGTGCATGACAAACAAAAGCCACAGGCTTATCTTGCTTAACGAAAGTCTCAATTAGGTTAATAGAGGTTTCATCTACTGCCAAATCCCATAATGGGCCATGACCACCAGGGTAAAAGACCGAGTCAAAGTCTTCTGCTTTCACGTCAGCAAGTTTTTTGGTGCTGGCCAGATGCTCTTGAGCTTCGGCATCACCTTTAAATCGGGTGGTGTCTTTTGTTTGTGCATCTTCAGTATCGCTACTTGGATCAAGCGGCGGCTGACCACCAGCAGGTGACGCTAGTGTGACGTTAGCGCCTGCATCAATAAATGCGTAGTAAGGAGCAGCAAATTCTTCTAGCCAAAATCCCGTTTTTTTACCAGTATCGCCTAGACGGTCGTGTGAGGTTAGTACCATTAAAATATTCATTGTTGTCCTTATTTATTATTCATTAACGTTGAGAGCTGGTGCTGACAGATAAATAAAAAGCCTGTTATTAGGGCATGTCCTCAATTCAATCGATAGTTATCTAAATGGGTTAAAAATGGCTAAATCTTGCCAAACGGCGTCAAATAGCTGACTAATATCTCGATATTATCTGCGCTATTTTCCTTGTTTGACTGCAATTTATCTCATTTTCATCACCATTTTTAAAATGAGGACAAACCCTAGCAAGTCCATCACTAGATGATTAGCAGCCATCTTAAAGTTGTAATAGCAAATGATGACTGCTAATGAAATAACTATTAATAGTATCTATGTTTGTAATGGTATCTATGTTTGAGACTTAATATTCAGTTGTTAAAGACAGTATTTATGTTGTTAAGTAGTCATGTTTTGACGCAAACTATTTGACGTCAGCCACTTTTACAACCGTTTTGCCAAAGTTCTTGCCTTCTAACATATCAAAAAATGCTTGAGGGGCTTGTGCCAGTCCGTCTGTGATATGCTCTTTGGTTTTGATATCGCCTGACTCAACCCATTGCCCCATAGTTTTTAAGAATTCGGGGTAGTGATCGCCATACTCTTCAAAAATAATGAAGCCTTTAACCGTTAGACGGTTGGCCAATATTTGACCCATCAACATACTCAAGCGGTCTTTGCCATCAGGTAAGTCAGTTGCGTTGTACTGTGACACTAGGCCACACACAGGAATGCGTGCATGTGCGTTTAGTAATGGCAATACGGCATCAAATACTTTACCGCCAACATTTTCGTAATAGATGTCGATACCGTCTGGGCAAGCTGCTTTTAATTGTTCGGCGAAGTCTTCGGCGTGGTGATCGATACACACATCAAAGCCAAGTTCATTGACTGCAAAATCACATTTTTCTTTGCCACCAGCCACACCAACTGCGCGTACGCCAAGTTTCTTGCCTACTTGCCCAACGGTTGCGCCAACAGGGCCAGTAGCGGCAGCCACTACCAACGTTTCCCCTTTTTGTGGTTTGCCAATATCAGTCAAGCCCATATAGCCGGTAAAGCCTGGCATACCTAGCACACCAAGACCGTAAGAAGGGTGTGGCATGTTTTTATCAAGCTTTAGCACGCCTTCGCCATCACTGACGCTATAGTCCTGCCAGCCAGAGCCTGATACCACCAAGTCGCCTTTAGCAAAGCCATCGACATTAGATTCGACCACTTGTGCTACTGTGCCGCCCGTCATGACATCGCCAATTTGCAGTGGGTCGGCATAGCTTTTGGCATCACTCATACGTCCACGCATATATGGATCGAGTGATAGATAAACGGTACGAAGTAGCATTTGCTGGTCGTTCGGAGTTGGAATCTCACCAGTTGTTAGCTCAAAGTTGTCACTGGTTGGTGTACCGTGAGGACGGCTCGCCAGTGTGATTTGACGGTTGATTTCTTGGTTTTGATTATTATCAAAGCTCATATTATTATCCTTTTTAATTCTTGGGTTCTATTTCTAAGGTTTATTTAAATTTCTTTTTTTTAACGATCATAAGCTTGAGTAGCTATCCAGTGTAGGACAGCTACTATGAAACCATAACGATATGTAGCGCTTGTTACTATGATGTCTTTTTTAAGATGCTGGCTTGCGAGTGTTTATTAAGAAACTTTGCTAGTAACGGCGCGTTGTAAGATACGGCGTGACACATCTAAATCGTTAGTGCCATGTTCGCCCAGTTTGACCATATTGTGAGCTTCAAGCTGCTTAATGATTGGATCAATTGCTGATTCAGTCAAGTCAGCATCTTCTAAGCTAACTGGTAAGCCCAAGTCGCGGAAGAAGTTTTCTGTATAAACAATCGCTGTCTCAATGATGGCATCATCATCTTGATCGATATCAGTGATGTTCCATACGTTACGTGCATACTGAAGCAGTTTTTCTTTTTTGCTTTCTTTTAGCTCACGCATAACCGATGGCAACAAGATGGTTAGCGTGCGGGCATGGTCAATTGCATGTAATGACGTTAGTTCGTGACCAACCATGTGCGTTGTCCAATCTTGTGGTACACCAGTACCGATTAGACCATTAAGTGCCATTGTCGCTGTCCACATTATGTTTTTGCGGGTTTCTAAATTGTTTGGATCTTGCTTAACAACCAAGCCTTCATCGATAAGGATTTTTAGCAAACTTTCAGCAAATGCATCTTGAACTTTCGCATTGACAGGGTAGGTCAGGTATTGTTCCATTACATGAACAAAAGCATCGGCAACCCCGTTCATGACTTGACGCTCAGGCAATGTCAACGTTTTGGTAGGGTCTAGAATTGAGAATTTAGGAAAGGCAAGGGCGTTACCAAACGGTAGCTTTGCTTGACGTTCGCTATAGTTGATCACACCGCCCGAATTCATCTCAGAACCAGTCGCTGGAATGGTTAATACGGCACCCAAGTCAATGGCCGAGTCAATATCTTTGCAATAGCCAGTGAGTGCGTTCCATGCCTGTTCACGTGATACCGTACCATCTTTTTCTGTTAATGAAGATACTAGAGCCACAAACTTGCTACCGTCAATCACCGAACCGCCGCCAACAGGGAGTAGAAAGTTAATATTGTGCTCATTGACCATGTCGGCCGCTTTTAATAACGTGGTAAATTCTGGATTGGCTTCAATACCACCAAACTCAAATACAGTACGTGAGCCACTGGCTGATAAGGCATTTTTTACCTCGTCTAGTGTCCCAGTACGCTTGGCTGAACCGCCACCGTAAGTAATTAGTACGCGAGCATCGCTAGGCACCAATTCTGATAACTGTTTGATTTGGTTTTCGCCAAAAACGATACGTACTGGGTTGTAATATTGAAAGTTGTTCATAATATTCCTAAATGCGGTTGCAGATTTATTGAGTGTCATTTCCAAAAACGATACGGGCAGATACGTCACCTCGTTTTTGTATTTGCGTGCATTGTAAATATAATTAGACCGGTCGTCTAGTACTGTTTACAAAACTCTCTAATAACTCAATTCATCTCGTTTAAGAATGTCTATTTATAAATGGCTAAACCGTTTGTGTGACATTAACGTCCCAATTGTGAGGTCGTCATTTGCCATACTTCAGCAAGTGGCGTATTGGTCTGGCTGATCTTGGCAATTAAGCTGGCACCCAACCAAGCAAAGTACCAACGTTTTGCGATGCTCTCAGCTGCAATGTTATCAGGCTGTAGAATAGAGCCGTCTGCCCATCCTGCTTTGATTTGATCACTCAACCAATTAACGGTTTGCTGATATCCAGCATTGAGTGCGATACGCATAGGCTCTGACATATCTGCGACTTCAGCACTCAACTTAACTACCAAGCATTTTCCATCATCACAGCCGTTTTGTTGAGTGTCATACCAGTTCTGAAAGTAGTTATAAATCTTTTGCTGAGCATTAATATCTTGACGCTCAATAATATCTAGGCGGGTTTTATAATGGGTAAAGTAGGTATCAATAATGGCTTCGCCAAAGACTTCTTTTGAAGCAAAGTAATGATAAAAAGACCCTTTTGGTACGCCAGCTGTGTCCAGTATTTGTTTGATGCCAACGGCGGTAAAGCCCTTCTTAGCAATCAGTTGATAGCCAGTCTCTAGCAGGTGCGTTTTGGTGTCTGGTGCAATGTTGCTTGATTTAGCAGTGTTGGTAGACATAGTTGACATGTCCTCCTAGATTTCTTGTAAATGTATTTAATTGGGTAAATGTATAGCGAATATTTTTTGAACGTCGTTCAAGGTTGCCTATTATACGTTCTATTTGGGCGTCTATATCTTTTATCTTAGTATCTGTTTCATAGACTATTTATTAATAATACTTGTTACAGATAATCTAACGACAGCGTTACGTATTTTCAACAATATTGAATGGCGAGATATTATTGTTTCTATTACAACTATGTTAGCATTAGACCAGTCGTCTATCAAGTTGCGTTTTGATTCACCTCGTCAAGCACAGTAAATACATGCTGCTATTATATGAAGGTGACGAGACTGATTTTTTATTCGTATCTAGTTGCTCATTACTGAGCGTATTAAGTACTGAGCAACTACCAAACAACTGTGAAAAATCTTAGTTTGCTAAAACCATAAAATAAATAAGGACAACTATGTCAACTGATATTAATAATACACAAGCCGATGCCTATAGCGATTTTCATCTTCAATACATCGCTGGCGTGTGGCAAAAAGGTGCAGATGATAGCATCAATACCAACACCAATCCTTATAACGGCGAAACATTGGTCACCATTCAACAAGCAACAGAAGCACAACTGAATGAGGCTTACGATGCCGCGACCAAAGCCCAAAAAGAATGGGCTAAGCAAACGCCTGCTAGTCGAGCAGCGGTACTTTATAACGTGGTGAATATATTAGATCAGCGTCAAGACGAGATTGTCGATTGGCTCATCAAAGAGTCGGGCAGTACTCATGTCAAGGCAATGGTAGAGTTCAGCACTGCACGTGCCATTACGCTAGAGGCAGCCACGTTCCCTAATCGTGTGCATGGTGAAATTCGCCCATCCAATACTCCTGGTAAAGAAAACTTTATTTATCGCGAGCCTATCGGTGTGGTTGCCGTTATTAGCCCATGGAATTTTCCGCTACATTTGACTCAGCGTTCTATCGCGCCTGCATTAGCACTTGGTAATGCAGTGGTATTGAAACCTGCTAGCGATACGCCAGTAACGGGAGGTCTGTTATTAGCCAAAGTCTTTGAAGAAGCGGGTCTACCTAAAGGATTGCTCAATGTGATCGTTGGCTCTGGTAGCGAGATAGGGGATGCGATTGTTGAACACGAAGCGCCAAGTTTGGTTTCGTTCACAGGGTCAACTTCAGTGGGCAAGCATATTGGTGAGCTTGCCAACGGTGGCGAATACATTAAAAAAGTCGCGCTTGAGCTGGGTGGTAATAGCCCATTTGTTGTATTAAAAGATGCTGACATTGACCAAGCGGTAAAAGCCGCTGCCTTTGGTAAGTTTTTACACCAAGGTCAGATCTGTATCGCCATTAATCGTATCATTGTTGAAGATGCGCTATACGATGAGTTTGTGAGCCGTTTCCTTGACCACGTCAAAACGCTACAAGTGGGTGACCCAAGCAAAGCAGAAACCGCTGTTGGCCCAATCATCAATGAAAAACAAGTGAAATCATTAAAAGACAAAATTGCCAAAGCACAAGAAGAAGGTGCCAATATGATTTTAAGTGGCGAGATCAAAGGTCAAGTCGTGCCGCCACATATTTTCACCGAGGTGACACGTGAGATGGATTTGTCACGTAACGAAGTATTTGGCCCGTTAGTCGGTATCA
Organism: Psychrobacter sp. AOP7-B1-24; assembly: GCF_052376215.1. NCBI lineage: Bacteria > Pseudomonadati > Pseudomonadota > Gammaproteobacteria > Moraxellales > Moraxellaceae > Psychrobacter > Psychrobacter sp. AOP7-B1-24. Next base: position 56,328 of record NZ_JBQSVL010000004.1, on the reverse strand, counting down.
TTCGTGCCAAAGACGAAGATGATGCGTTGTCCATCGCTAACGACTCTATGTATGGTCTATCAAGTGCGGTATTTACGCAAGATTTGACTAAAGGTTTACGCTTTGCACGTGGTATCAAAGCTGGCATGACGCATATTAATGATATCTCGGTGAACGATGAAAGTAATACGCCATTTGGTGGTGAGAAAAACTCAGGTATTGGCCGCTTTAACGGCGAATGGGTACTAGAAGAGTTCACTAGGCTGCATTGGATATCTGTACAAAATGAGCCACGTGAGTATCTATTCTAAAAGAGCCACTTTTCAATTACTGTAAACTGATATGTGCATCATAAAAAAGACCGTTATATAGCGGTCTTTTTTATGGGTAAGATATAAACAATGACTATCTGAATTAAACGTCCTTCAGACAAGCCTTGCTATTTATTATGGTGAAAACCGAGCAGACCTTCAATCTCTTCGATACTGATGTGCCTGACGAGTGCTTGCTCTTCTACTGACAAGCGATTGGTGTGTTCTTTTATCATAGTATGAATGCTGCGAGAAACTTCGGCTGTCGTCGCATAATACATTTGTGGCTGCTCTTTGGTTAGTCTCATTAAAAACTTATTAATGATTTTACGCTTTTCGTCCGGTGCGTTTTCTTCAGTCATATTATTCTCCTAGGGGACAATCATTTCATTAGGCAGGTCATAGCAGCGGCTTAACACGCCTTATACTGTATGCCATATTTTAAACCATTATAGTTTGGGCTAAGCGATTAAATGATGCATTTAAGTATATGAGAGCCAAAATGGAAACCAAAATATGTTAAATCAGCAATCAGATAGTTTACCAAACAAGCTAGTAGATAAAAAAGTAGTATTGGTATTGTTTCATAATGATTTGCGTATCGATGATAACGCGACTGTGACCAAAGCGGCGACATTGGCCGAAAATAATAATGGATCACTGCTGTTGGTTTATGCCGATTCGTTAGCGGATAGTATTGAAGTTTCTAATGTCACTCAAGCCAGTGACAGCCAAGCATATCAATTCGATGAGCTGGGTGCTGCACGCGCGCAGTTTCTAGCAGAGAGTTTGGCTGATTTAGATGAATCGCTACAACGTCTTGGCAACAGATTGCTTTATTTGACATCGCGCCAGCCATCGAAACCAAACGATGAGTTGAAAACGAGCACCTTTGCTCAATTGTGCCAGATGATAGAGCAGCAGCACGTCACGGATATCTGCGTCAGCCGCACGGCAGACTACGCGCAAAACCAAGTCTATGCGCTTTTACAAGAAAAATATCCGCAAATAATGTGGCACAGTCAATCGACCAACACATTATTTGCGTTATTACCAATCGAAGAATTACCCAAAAGCTTTACCCAGTTTCGCAAAAAAATAGAATCAAATCATAACTTATTGAGCGCTAAAGATGATGTGGTTTTGAGCGGTATAACTGAGTTAAAACCACAAGCCTCGGAACCACAAGCATGGCCATCATTACCTAATAACTTACTTATCAATGATAGCAATCTGCTTTTTGAGATGCCTAAGACCGAGCAGCCGTCCACATCTGAGTTTAAGGGCGGGGCAACGAGTGCATTAAGTCATGTCCACGATTATTTTCATTCGGATGCACCCAGCACTTACAAAATCACCCGCAATGCTCTTGACGACTGGACAAGTTCTACCAAGTTTTCGGCTTGGCTGGCGAATGGGTCACTGTCGGTTAACCTACTGCTAAACCGCTTACGTCAGTATGAGCGAGAAGTGGTGGCCAATGACTCAACGTATTGGATTTGGTTTGAGTTACTGTGGCGCGAGTACTTTTATTGGTATGCACTGGTACATCAGCAGCGGCTATTTTGGTTCAAAGGTATTGCTCAGCAGCCACCAACGACCAGTTTGGACGAGACACGCTTGGCACAATGGAAGACTGGAACCACGCCATATCCTATTGTTAATGCTTGTATGAAGCAGTTGCTGCAAACTGGCTATATGTCTAACCGTGGGCGACAAATCGTTGCCAGCTGTTTGATTCATGAGTTGGGGCTAGACTGGCGTTATGGCGCGACGCATTTTGAGCAATATCTGATTGATTATGATGTGGCGAGTAACTGGGGTAATTGGCAGTATTTAGCAGGGGTGGGTGCTGATCCTAGAGGTTGTAGACACTTCAATCTGGCCAAACAAACTCAGCAATACGATCCGAGTGGTAGCTTTATTTTTAAATGGCAAGGTGATAATACCGATGATTATGTACTGAGCTAACCTTAGCGTTGCTGATAAGTTGTTAAAGATTTTTATATTTTATTGTTTGCTCAGTACGCCTTGAGTGTTTAAAAAATAAGAAGCTACCATTTTGGTGGTTTTTTTCTAAAGACCGCTGTTTAAAATGAGGTGGCTAGCTAAAAATATTGCATAACTTATAACATTCATTTAAAATGAATCTTTAAGATGGGTTTTGTCCAATTATCTAAGAAGATCATTATGCAATCTATCAATTTACCTAGTAAGTATCCCAGTTCCCCGCATCCTATTCTTAATTTAGGTTTTCGTGTTTTTTTTAGCACAGGTGCGATATTTGCTATTATCACGATGGCATTATGGGCATTTGTGTTTACAGGGCACACAGATATTAATGTTCAGATATTGAATCCCTTGTATTGGCATGGTCACGAAATGATTTATGGCTATGCACTAGCGATTGTGGCGGGGTTTTTACTGACTGCGGTAAAAACTTGGACAGGGGTGATGATGCCACACGGTTATAAGCTGCTTGGTATTTTTGTCTGTTGGGTGTTGGCACGTTTGGGTTGGCTACTATTTGGGTTGGGTATTGATTTCGGATTTGGGTCAGGCGCTGGATTGCTATATGCAGCGGCAGTGTTTGATTTGTTATTTATGGGTTTGATGGCCTTTGTAATATGTCGAGCAGTTTTGCAAGTAAAGCAATACAAGCAAATGGGGATATTGGCAAAGCTGATATTATTAACGTTAGGCAATGGGCTTTGCTACTGGGGTATTATTAATGCAGATATGAGTATGACCAAGATAGGTATTTATCTCGGATTTTACTTGATTATTGGTTTGGTGTTGACTATTGGTCGGCGTGTGGTGCCTTTCTTTATTGAACGAGGTCTTAGTACGATTAACGATAAAGGCGTTGCACAAACCGTCACCTTGCATAATGGTAAAATACAAGATATCTCAAGTTTATTATTATTTTTAGCATTTTTTATCGCTGATTTATTTTATCCCAATCCGTATCTTCTGACTGTGACAGCGCTTGGTGTGGCAATCGTGAATATCGCCCGTTTGATGGGATGGTACCATCGTGGTATTTGGCAAAAGCCATTGCTGTGGTCGTTATATGTCGCGTTTTTGGGGATGTGCGTAAGCTTTATTTTGTACGCACTGCAACCGTGGTTAGGTTATTCTCATAGTTTGGCGGTACATGGGCTTGCGATTGCAGGTATTGGCATGATGACTGTGGCGATGATGACACGGGTCTCACTTGGGCATACTGGGCGCAGTATTCATCAACCGCCCAAAATGGTCAGTCTGATGTATGGTCTGATGGTATTGGTGTTTATCAGTCGGGTATTGTTACCATTGGCCGATATGAGTCATTACCTATTATGGGTTATGGTCGCTCAAGGTGCGTGGATTGCCTGCTTTGTGCTATTTTGTATCAGTTATTTGCCAATGCTGGCACGCCCTAGACCTGATGGCCTGTTTGGTTAAGAAGCTAGTGGTTAATAATAAGCTTAGAGCTGGAGTGTTTATAAATGAGATTGACCAACTATAGTGACTATGCGCTACGCTCACTGATTTATCTGGCAGTCAAACCAGAGCCGCACACGCTCGCTAACATCAGTGATATTGCCAATAGCTATGATATTTCTAAAAGCCATTTGACCAAGGTTATTCATCAACTGGGTCAGCTAGGATATATAGAAAGTGCACGTGGTAAAAATGGCGGTATACGATTGGCACGCGCACCTAATGATATTAATTTAGGTGCGTTGATTAAACAGATAGAGCCTGATTTTGATTTGGTAGAATGCTTTGCTGTACCAGTGAGTAAGAATAAAGGCTCTCAATCAAAAGACTTACCAATGACCTTCATCGAAGAACAGACAGATAAATCTATAGGCTGTGTGATTACGCCAGTATGCCAGCTCAAAAGTGTGTTTTCTGAAGCGCTAACGGCTTTTATAAAGGTTCTTGAACGCTATACACTAGCAGATATCATCAATAATGAGGAGGAGCTGGCGGCTTTACTATCATAAATGCTTTGTGCTTTGTGCTGTTCTAAAGTTCGATAGTTATAGCTAAACTTGGTCAATGAGGTTGGTTAATCGGTATTGGCACAAAATTCACATTCTAATAAACTATTTAACGCCAATAAATTTTGTTGTGCTGTTGCATCTCCTTGACTTGCTGCTTTTTTGTACCAAAAGAGCGCTTTATTATTGTCGATAGCAACGCCTTCGCCTTGTTGGTACATCCATCCGAGGTTGTTTTGTGCTGATGCAAATTCTTGCTCAGCGGCTTTTTGAAAAAAACTCATTGCTTTGTCATAATCTTGGACAACACTGCGTCCATCACGGTACATGACGCCAAGGTTATATTGAGCTTCTACATATCCTTGATCCGCCGCTTTTTTATACCATTTAAGTGCGAGTTCATGGTTTTTGGTCACATCGATACCGTCGCTGTATAGTTTGCCAAGAACAAACTGTGCTTTAGCAAACCCTTGATTCGCTGATTTTTTAGCTAACGAAAGGGCTTTGGTAAAATCTTTTGGTAAAGCCTTACCTTCGGAGTAGACAATGGCTAAGTGGTATTGAGCGGCAGCATTTTCTTGTTCAACTGCTTTTTTATACCAAGCAAGTGCTTTGACGTAATCTTGTTCGAGGCCTGTACCTGTGTAGTACATAGAGGCAAGGTTGTCTTGGGCTTTTGCATAGTTTTGTTTGGCTGATTTTGTGTACCATTCAGCTGCTTTACTATCATTTTGACAGACAGTTTCTCCATCCTGAAACATAGCAGCTAATTCATACTGGGCTTTTTTATCACCTGCGTTTGCGGCATGTTGAGTGCTTGCGAATTCTGCGTTTGGTATATAGCTATCTTTACAGAGCCCTTTTTTTTCACGATTTAGATGAATTAGATTGTTACGCGCCAAGGCACTGCCTTGAGCGATGGCTTTTTGAAACCATTCGCTGGCTTTATCATAGTTCTGAGGTACGCCTTTTCCTTCATAATAAGCCCAACCAAGGTTGTTTTGTCCCATAGCTTCTCCCTGTTCAGCTGATTTTTGATACCATACAAGGGCTTTATCATAGTTCTGAGGTACGCCTTTTCCTTCATAGTAAGCCCACCCAAGATTGCTTTGGGCCAGTCCATAGCCTTGCTCAGCGGATTTTTGATACCATGCAAAAGACTTGGTATAGTCTTGTGTGACACCCCGACCATGAAAGTACATTGAAGCGAGGTTGTTTTGAGCTTTAGCTTGGCCTTGCTTAGCTGCTTTTTCATACCATTCGATAGCTTTGGCATAATTTTGAGGGGTGCCAATACCGTTTTCATACATAGTAGCGAGTTGGGTTTGAGCATTTTTGTGCCCTGTCAGTGCTACAGTATAAATATCTTTAAATAATGAAATGGGGTCACTAGCATTGCTAGGATCACCAAATATAACAATGTCTTCGCCATTTAGCATGTCAAGGTTTTGCTGCGCTAAGGTATTACCTTGGTCGGCAGATTTTTGAAACCATTGTAGGGCTTGCTTACGGTCCTTCTCAGTGCCAACACCTTTAAGGTACATCAAGCCAACAGTATTTTGGGCGTCAGCATGACCTTTATAAGCCGCTTTTTCTAACCATTCATAGGCCTTGCTATAATCTTGCTCAATATTTTTGTTCTCACCAGTATAGTAGAGTGTTCCAAGGTTATACTCATCTGTACCATTTATCTGTTGCGTTGAACTTTGGTTGCTTATCAAATCTGTATCGCAGGCACTGAGTATCAAACAAGAAGCTAAGCTTAAGATAAGCGCTTTATAAGTAATTATCTGTTTTAGCGTTGGCAATTTTTTATCCTTTGGACGTAAAGGTGTTTTTATTTTTGAGTACTACTATCAAGTTAATAATCAACTTAGGTTGGTATTTTAGCTAGTATGTTGTATGTTGTATGTTTAAAAGTATAAATATAAAATTTTTACATGAATAAAGCGGCTAAAACTAAGTAGCCGCCTTGTTTTATTACCTTAGATTGTTACTTCAAGCATTTTCTAGCTTAGGCCGAGCTTTATTAATTGCTTTCAATAATGCCTTTTCAAACTGACCTTCTTTAAATTGGACCAAATACGAATGCGCTGCACAGAAGTTGCGAACATCACGCCATTCATGGGCAAGATTGGTAGCCCAGTCGCAATAATCCTTGCCAGCACTTGGCTCATTTTTCAGTGCTTTTTTGGTCGTAGGATGTAGTATTAGCTCAGGTAATATCGCCTCTAGTAACTTAGTTGGTGGACTCATAAAAGTGTCATCCACGTGCAAGCTTTTGCTGGCAGGGTGGTAGGCCAATAATGAACCGGCATGAATCGCCTCGTTGGGCGAAATATAGTAGACGCCTTCTGACATAGAAAACTCAAGCTCGGGATAGCGTTCAGCGACTGCATTACTTTCGACCAAGTCATCTGCCCATTGTATCTCTGGCACTTTTTCGTGGTGTCGGCTACTGCCATAGAAAGTGGCTTGTGGGAAGTCTTTTGCCATTTGTGCACAGTGTACCGTATGAAATGGGTGTACGTTCAGTACGGCTTCGACATCTTGTCCATTACTGGTCAACCTCATTACTTCGTCTCGAACGTCGCCCGTTAAGGTGTAACTGTCTAAAAACAGAAACTTGCCTGAATTTAACTTTACTAGCGAGCAGTGTGTACCAATATTTAATACGCCACCAATGCGAAATGATCCGCGTATGTTCCAAAAACCCGACCCTAATTCATGAATTTTATTGCTCATCGATATACGTCCTTAAATATTTAATAATTAGATTTATAAGATTATTGTTGTACAGCTATTTTATGTAGCACTTTATGATTATGGCAATTTGCCTACTCAAAGTCTGTTACAAAGGTAAGACTTTGGTTATGGTTATTATTAATGACTTTTTTTGTGTCATAATTTTTGATATCAATAGATGTGATGGGCTGTGATACCATAATGTGCTTGTCGTTACAAACATAAAGCAATTATCATTGTTGACGCTCGTTTTACTTCTACCACTCACGCCAGTTCAGTGGCGCTCAATATAGTCAGCATCCTTGTGAACAATACTGTCAGTCAGAATAAAAATAACGCCTCATCACTAAACCCTTCAACCAATTCGCCATCGTGGATACTAAAGCTCACGATTGGTTTGATTGGTATGTTTGCTTTTTTGCAGGTGTACTCTATCCAAGCAGTGCTACCAGTCCTAATGGTAGATTTTTCAGCGACCGAAGTACAAGCAGGCATGGTTGTTGGTGCGACGATAATGGCAATTGCTATTATGTCGCCATTTCTAGGCATGCTCTCTGATGCAGTAGGGCGCAAACCCTTTATCGTTGGGGCACTGTTGTTTTTGGCGATACCTACTGCATTAATCGCGCAAAGTCCAAGTATTGGCTGGATGGGACTTTGGCGTTTTATGCAAGGGTTGTCTGTACCGGGCATTACGGTCGTGACAATTGCATATATCGGTGAGGAGTTTGAAGGACGAGTAGTGACGGATTTGATGTCATTTTATGTGTCGGGCTGCGTACTGGGCGGTTTTCTTGGACGGTTTTTACTAGGGCATTTACACGAGCTCATTGGCTGGCGTGCTGGGTATTATGTGATGGCGGCGATGACGCTTGTCGGCGCGATGTGGGTCTGGAAAATGCTACCGTCATCACAGCAATTCGTGGCCAACCCCAACTTTCGAGCAGCGATACAGACGCTTGGAGAGCATTTAACCAACCGTTATGTCGTGACGGCCTGTCTGCTTGGGGCTTGTGTGTTATTCTCGCTAGTGGGCTGTTTTACCTTTATTAACCTACATCTGGCCAATACGCCTTATGAGTTGAGTACAGGTGCACTGGCCAATATTTTTGCGGTTTATTTGATAGGGGTTATTATTACCCCTTTATCAACCACGATGTTACGTCGATTTGGCTCGGCACGCACCGTTAGAGTGGCTATCTTTATCTCTATGATTGGTGTATTGATCACATTAGTAACGCCATTATGGGGCGTGATAGTAGGTCTGGCTATTATGTCCTCTGGTGTGTTTGTTACCCAAGCGGCGACCATTAGTTATATCGCGGTCAATGTCAAAAAGGGTCGGTCCTTGGCATCTGGTCTGTATTATCTCGGCTATTATACGGGTGGAACGTTAGGGGCGTGGCTGTGCGGTATGGCCTATGCAAAAGGGCAATGGTCGCTGACGGTATGGCTGCTCTTATTTGTGCAGATATTGGCACTGTTGGTTGCCAGCTTTGGTATGGTAAAGACACAATCGCGTACTACTTAAAATCTAAGGGTTCATTAACACAACGATATAAAGCAGGAAACCATAATAAACGAATGCACAGTGTCATAGTGTTTACGTGTGCATACTTTACATGGTATGGATTTTTTCTTACTATCGATGAGTCTGTTTTGAAAATTTCATATCAGTCACACGGTCCATTTTTTATACTGACCTGACTATAGCAATAATAATAGGCAACAGTAATGGAGGCTCTTCAGAATATAATTTGTGAAAGCATTTTAATAATGTGAGCCGTTAACGAATTAATGCCAATCAACAAGGAAGTCAATTTTATGTCCAGTATTTATAACGGTGCACCATCTGCTTACGATTATCCACTATTGGTAAAGCAACTATTAAACCGTGCCAAAATAGTATCATTAGATCAAGAAATCGTTTATGCAGATAAGAAGCGATTTACTTATAAAGACCTGTTCAATCGAATCAATCGCTTGGCCAATGTTTTAGCTGATTTAGGGCTTGATGCTGGTGATGTAATAGCAGTAATGGATTGGGACAGTCATCGTTATCTTGAGTCTTACTTTGCGGTACCGATGTCAGAGTATATTTTGCAAACCGTTAATATCCGCCTATCACCAGAAAAAATCCTCTATACCATCAATCATGCTAAGCCTAAAGTACTGATGCTAAATTCTGAGTTTGCGCCATTGGTTAAAGACTATCAATTTGAGAACTCTAGCATTGAGCATATCATTTGGCTCGATGATGATGGCGTGTCATATGAGGGCGTTTTTGGTGGTAATCAGACTCGCGTTATCGGTGAGTATGAGGCATTATTAGAAGCCGCTAACGGTGATTTTGATTTTCCTGATTTTGATGAAAATACCATTGCGACGACTTTTTATACGTCAGGGACGACGGGCGATCCGAAAGGCGTGTTCTTTAGCCATCGCCAATTGGTATTACACAGTTTGGCAGAAGCGGCGACCTTAGGCATGCTCCCTGATAAGCAGGGTGTTAGCTATGGTGATGTGTACATGCCGATGACGCCGATGTTCCATGTCCATGCGTGGGGTTTTCCGTTCACCGCGACGATGGTGGGTCTAAAACAAGTCTATCCAGGACGCTATGCCCCTGATAGCTTGCTTGATTTGATTATCAATGAAAAAGTCAGTATCACTCATTGCGTACCAACGATTTTACAGATGGTACTCAAAGAAGCACAGGATCGCGCTGCGAGTTTTAATGGCCTAAAAATGATCATTGGTGGTTCACGATTGACAGAAGGCTTGGCAAAAGTAGCCATGAGCCAAGGTATCGAAGTCTATACTGGCTACGGTATGTCAGAGACAGCGCCGCTTATTAGCTTGACCGAATTCAGTCTCAATGAGCCTGAGATGTCTGATGATGAAGATATCGCGCGTCGTTGTATGACTGGTAAGCCTGTGCTTATGGTCGATGCCCAAGTTTGGGGTACAGACAATAAATCAGTTGGCACGGGTAAAGACAATACGGGTGAGCTGGTATTGCGGGCACCTTGGCTGACCCAAAGCTACTTAAAGAATGAAGATGCGGGTAAGGAGCTATGGGAAAACGGCTACATGCATACCCAAGATATCGCCTATATACGTCCTGATGGTTGCATTGGTATTACCGATCGTCTAAAAGACGTGATCAAATCAGGTGGTGAGTGGATATCGTCATTGGAGATTGAGACTATTTTATCACTGCATCCAGCCGTGGCAGATGTTTCAGTCATTGGCGTTCGTGATGCACAGTGGGGTGAGCGTCCATTGGCCTTGATTGTGTTAAAGCCTGACGCTCAAGATACCAAAGTTGATGATATCAAAGCCATTGCTGAAAAAGCGGTAGAGCGAGGTATGATTCCTAAGTATGGTGTGCCCAGTCAGTTTAAGTTTGTGGATGATCTGCCAAAAACCTCTGTTGGTAAACATGATAAAAAAGTCATGCGTAAGATGTATGCTGATCAGACTGAAGTATAACTTTATGTAGTTGACCTTTATCATTAGCTCTGCTACATTTTAAACCGATACGTAATGTATCGGTTTTTAGTTTTGGCAAGGATAGCCAGTATTACATTATGATAGTGTGTATATTATAAAGTAGTATTTTATTACTCATCGTTTACGCTAAGGACAGCCATTATGAGCGAGCAAGCCACCAATCAACGCACCGACCAAAGCAGCAATCACGTTTCTATTCAAAACTCACAAGCGCCATCCGATACCACTCAGAATTTTGCTGATATCTATCACGATTCCATCAATAATCGTGAGCAGTTTTGGGCTGAGCAAGCCAAGCGTATCTACTGGCATAAAGAGCCTGAGCAAATTCTCGATGACAGTAATTTGCCGTTCGCTAAGTGGTTCGTCGGCGGTGAGACCAATCTTTGTTATAACTGCGTAGATCGTCACCTCGAAGAGCGCGCAGAGCAAGACGCATTCATATGGTTGTCATCAGAGATTAACCAAGAACTGATCGAAACATTCCCCGCCGTTGTTGATTCGTTTAAAGATCTAGGCAACAACGTCGAGTTTTATACAGACTATACCAAGCGCCGCCTGACCTACAATGACTTATATAGAGAAGTTAATTACTTCGCTGATGTGTTGCAACGTCATGGTATCGGCAAGGGCGATCGTGTCATTATTTATATGCCGATGATATTAGAAGCGGCTTATGCCATGTTGGCTTGTGCTCGTATCGGCGCGGTGCATTCAGTTGTATTCGGCGGGTTTGCTGCACATAACTTGGCGATCCGTATGGATGATGCCGAAGCAAAAATGGTCATCACGGTGGATGCAGGTTTGCGCGGTGGCAAAGTTATTAACTATAAAAGTCTTGTTAATCAAGGGGTCGAACAAGCCAACGTGAAGCCCGAGCATGTGCTGGTCGTCAACCGAGGTGTATTGCCATTTGCAGCACAAGATATCGATGTGGACTATGCGACTGAGCGCCGTGTCAGTTGTGAAGCCAATGCGATTGTTGAGCCTGTTTGGCTTGAGTCCAATACACCATCGTATCTTCTCTATACTTCCGGAACGACAGGTACGCCAAAAGGGGTGCAACGTGATACAGGCGGTCATGCTGTAGCCCTGACGACATCGATGGATTATATTTATGATGGTAAGGCAGGCGAGACGTTTTGGGCGATATCTGATATCGGCTGGGCCGTTGGGCACTCTTATACCATCTATGCGCCATTGCTAGCTGGCATGACCAGTGTCATGTATGAAGGCTTACCACATCGACCAAATCCAGGTATCTGGTGGCGGATTGTCGAGGCCAATAAGGTCAATATTTTGTTCACCGCACCGACTGGTGTACGTATGCTCAAAAAACAAGATGAGGCTTGGATGACGCGCTACGATGTCTCAAGCGTTAAGTCGTTCTTTTTGGCAGGTGAGCCACTCGATGAATCAACAGCTAATTGGTTAACTAAGCATCTGGGTGTCCCTATTTTAGATCACTATTGGCAGACGGAATCTGGATGGCCTATTTTAAGTAATACGCCAAAGTTCAATCATAAACCGCATAAGCAAGGCTCGCCTGGTTATCCAATGTATGGCTATGATGCACAAGTTATCAATGAAGAAACCGGTGAGCTCTGTGCTGCGGGTGAAAAAGGCTTACTTGCAATCAAAGCGCCTCTACCGCCCGGCTGTCTAACCACGGTATGGCGCAACGATGAGCGGTTTGTCAGCAGCTATTTTGGTTTGTTCGATGGTCAGCAGTACTCTACATCAGACTATGCGGTGACGGATGAGGACGGGTATTTCTATATTTTAGGACGCACAGACGATGTGATTAATGTCGCTGGCCATCGCATTGGTACGCAAGAGATTGAAGAAGCGATCAGCATACATCCAGAGATGGCAGAGTGTGCGATTGTGGGTATTCAAGATCAGTTAAAAGGGGAGTTGCCCATTGCGTTCTGTGTGCTGAGAGATCATGAGCAGGTGGCAACGACTGAAAATAGATTCCGTATTGAGCAGCAAGTCATCGGTGCCGTGGTCAAATCTCTTGGTGGTATTGCAAGACCCGCTGCTATCTATTTCCCACAAGCGTTGCCAAAGACTCGCTCTGGTAAAATACTACGCCGTGCCATTCGTGCATTAGCAGAAGGCAAGGAAACAGGTGATATGTCGACACTTGATAATCCACCCGCGATTGATGCGATTAAGCAGTCTATGAAAGATTATTAATCAATGCGGAATATGAGGTGCCAATTTATTAATTGCTGACCAATAACGATACTCAATATTTTACAAAAGCTCATGAATTATCATGGGCTTTTTTGTTTTTAACTTTCCATAATATTCACTGATAAATATAACCGAACATAAAAGTTTGATAAAGCGCTTGACCCTAAAATTGATTTATTGTTATAGTCCATAACGATACATAATAAATCATTTTAAAATTATCTATGTTCGGTAGTTATTGATGAATCTTTAGTTTTTATCAATATAAAATATAATCTGTTTAATATACTTTGGATACAAACAGGCCAAGTGAAAGTACTACGATTTGTAGACTAAGCGAGGCTGATACCGTATTTAGTTTATAGAGGACTGACTATACTGCCGCATGGTAGTTTTGCAAAAAAGATAAGGATATCTTATGCACCACGTTCAGCAGCTCATCAATGGTCAATTCGTCGATTCTAATACCAGTGAATGGATTGATATCACCGATCCCGCCACGCAAGAAGTCATCGCAAAAGTTCCACAAACGACCAACGATGAAATTAACCAAGCAGTCGCTGCCGCCCAGACCGCCTTTCAAACGTGGCGCAAAACACCTATCACCACACGTGCCCGTATCTTTTTAAGGTATCAGGCACTGATTCGTGAGCATATGGACGAGCTAGCAGGGATTTTGACCGCTGAACAAGGCAAAACCATTGCAGATGCTCGTGGTGATGTGTTCCGTGGTCTAGAAGTGGTCGAGCATGCAGCAGGCATTGCAAATTTACAGATTGGTGACTTCGTTGAAAACGTCGCATCAGGCGTTGATACCTATAGCATCTGGCAGCCGCTAGGTGTCTGCGCTGGTATCACACCATTCAACTTCCCAGCGATGATTCCACTATGGATGTTCCCAATGGCGATTGCCACGGGTAACACTTTCATTTTAAAACCGTCTGAGCAAGATCCGATGGTCACCATGCGTTTGGTTGAACTAGCCGTTGAAGCAGGCGTACCTGAAGGCGTACTAAACGTCGTACATGGTGGCAAAGCTACGGTTGATGCCATCTGTGATCACCCTGATATCAAAGCGGTTTCTTTCGTAGGCTCTACTAACGTTGGCAAACATGTCTATGAGCGTGCCAGTCAGTCAGGCAAGCGTGCCCAGTGCATGATGGGCGCAAAAAACCATGGTGTTATTCTGCCAGATGCTAATAAAGAGCAAACCCTTAATCAATTAGCAGGCGCGGCATTTGGTGCTGCTGGTCAGCGTTGTATGGCGCTGTCAGTGGTGGTATTGGTCGGTGCTGCAGGCGAATGGATTGATGACATTAAAGCCAAAGCAACAGGTTTAGTGGTATCAGCAGGTAAGCACGATAAAGATCTAGGCCCACTGATTTCTCCTGCGGCAAAAGCCCGTGTCGAGCATTTGATTGGTACTGGGGTGGAAGAGGGCGCGAGTCTGATTCTGGATGGTCGTGGCATTACCGTTGAAGGATATGAGAACGGCAACTTCGTTGGTCCGACTATCTTCGATAACGTCACAAGCGATATGCAGATTTACCAACAAGAAATCTTCGGACCCGTACTTTGTATCATGCGTGCAGCAGACCTTGATGAAGCGATTGAGATGCTCAATGCCAATCCACATGGCAATGGTACGGCAATATTTACGCAGTCAGGCGCTGCCGCACATAAATTCCAACAAGACATTCAAGTCGGTCAAATCGGTATTAACTTACCGATTCCTGTGCCACTACCGATGTTCTCATTCTCAGGTTCACGTGCTAGTAAACTTGGTGATCTCGGTCCGTATGGTAAGCAAGCCGTGCAGTTCTATACTCAAACCAAAACCGTCACTGCACGTTGGTTTGATGATGAAGCGAGCCGCGGCGTTAATACGACCATTTCAATCTAATCGTTCGTTTGATATGTTTGCGGTATAGCGATAATCCTGCTTAGGGCATGTTTTAGTAAAGCCTGATTTTATGATTGTCGTTATGTCGCTGCTATACTATATAGCCAACGCTAGATAGTTATTGCAGTCACTCTTTTATAGAGGATTGACTATATAAAGAACATTAGAATGACAACTTATAAAATTCCCTACACCATATTTGCGATGCACGCACAAGGATGACCCTATGGATTTTTCATTGACCGATGACCAAATTGCCTTTCGTCAAACCGCTCGTCAGTTTGCCCAAAAAGAGCTAAAACCACACGCCGCAGAGTGGGATCGTACATCACACTTCCCAGTCGATGTCATCAAAAAATCAGGTGAGCTTGGGTTTTTAGGGTTATACACCAATCCAGAATATGATGGTTTAGGGCTACCACGCTTAGACTCTGCCATGGTATTTGAAGAGCTTGCATGGGGTGATACTGCCGTTGCTGCTTATATGAGTATTCATAACATGACTGCTTGGATGATTGGTGAATATGGTAGCGATGCTTTGTGCAAACAGTATTTACCTAACATGGTGAGCGGAGAGTGGTTAGGGAGTTACTGCTTAACGGAACCTAATGCAGGCTCCGATGCGGCTTCTCTGCGTACCAAAGCGGATAAGCAAGGCGAGCATTATGTACTAACGGGAGAGAAAACATTCATTTCAGGCGCAGGGTCTACCGATGTCTTAGTCGTCATGGCGCGTACAGGCGGAGCAGGCGCAAAGGGCGTTTCGGCTTTTGTGGTAGATGCGAATAGTACTGGTATCGAATATGGTAAAAACGAGCATAAAATGGGCTGGAAAGCGCAGCCAACACGTACGATTAGCTTTAAAGATGTGAAAGTTCCAGTAGGGAATTTGATAGGCGATGAGGGCCAAGGCTTTCGTATTGCGATGAAAGGTTTAGATGGCGGTCGTATCAACATTGGTATCTGTGCGGTTGGTACGGCGCAGTCAGCATTAGAGACAGCGGCCAATTACGTGCAAGAGCGTAGCCAATTCGGTAGCCAGATTGCTAATCTTCAGTCGGTACAGTTTAAACTTGCTGATATGCTCACCCAGACCATTAGCGCGCGACAAATGCTTTATCTAGCAGCGAGCAAAGTCGATAACAATGATGTTCAAGC
Source organism: Psychrobacter sp. AOP7-B1-24 (assembly GCF_052376215.1). Classification (NCBI taxonomy): domain Bacteria; kingdom Pseudomonadati; phylum Pseudomonadota; class Gammaproteobacteria; order Moraxellales; family Moraxellaceae; genus Psychrobacter; species Psychrobacter sp. AOP7-B1-24. The sequence continues at coordinate 40,522 of NZ_JBQSVL010000004.1, read as the reverse complement.
GTCTACCTACTGCGCAATGGCCAAGCGTCTCTCTACTGACTTGTGCTTCGATGTCGCTAATGAAGCATTACAGCTACACGGTGGTTACGGCTATCTAAATGAGTATCCGCTTGAGCGTCATGTGCGAGACTTGCGTGTGCATCAGATATTGGAAGGCACTAATGAGATTATGCGAGTGATTGTCTCGCGTCAGCTATTACAAAATGATGCGTTGGATCAACTGCGTTAATTGTATTAGGGTATTTTCTCAATTTAATTGAAGACATGCCCTAACGTCTAACCATACCAAATTCAGATAAAATAAAGGATTATTTATGACGGATTATACCAATCTCAAGTTATCGATTGACGGTCATACTGCTACTGTAACATTGAATAACCCACCAGCCCATACATGGACGATGGACAGTTTGCCAGCACTCAAACAGCTAGTGACTGACCTAAATGCCAATGATGATATTTATGCTTTGATTATTCATGGTGATGGCGAGAAGTTCTTTTCAGCTGGTGCTGATTTAAACAATTTTTCAGATGGTGATAAAGGCCGCGCAATCAGCATGGCGATTGCTTTTGGTGAAGCGTTTGAGGCGCTATCTGCCTATCGTGGTGTCAGTATTGCTGTCATCAACGGCTATGCGATGGGCGGCGGACTTGAGTGTGCATTGGCCTGTGATATTCGTATCGCAGAAGCGCATGCGCAGATGGCATTGCCAGAGACCGGTGTGGGATTATTGCCATGTGCGGGTGGTACACAGAATCTAACTATGTTAGTAGGAGAAGGGTGGGCGAAGCGTATGATACTGTGCGGTGAGCGCGTTGATGCAGAGACGGCGTTACGTATCGGACTGGTTGAAGAAGTTGCTGCCAAAGGAGAAGGGTTAAAAGTGGCGCAAGCATTAGCGCAAAAAGTTGCTAAGCAGTCTCCTGTTGCCGTCAGTTATTCTAAAACGCTTATCCAAGCCGCGAGAAATACCCCGCCCGCACAAAACCTTATCCATGAGCGCGAAGCGTTTGTTAAGTTGTTCGATACCAACGATCAGCGTGAAGGCGTGCAAGCGTTCTTAGAGAAGCGCAAACCGAATTGGCAAAATAAATAAGCCGTAGGTAAGATATCCTAACAGTCGCTTTACTCATTTTAATTTTTGCAGGTACCTTTTATGACAGAACCCATGACAGCAGCGGATAACAATCAAAAAGTCACAGAAAAAACGGAGCAAGAGGCATCAGTATTGTTCAATACTGAACCGACAGATTGTGGTCATATGATTGGCGTCATGACGCTCAATACGCCAAAATCTCTCAATGCGCTGAGTGTTGATATGTGCAAACTATTAGCACAACAGCTAGATGCGTGGGCAAATGATGCTCAGATAGTAGCGCTTGTATTAAGAGGAGCGGGCGATAAGGCTTTTTGTGCTGGAGGTGATATTCGTAAGCTGTATGACAGTATGTCGACCAGTGCACCGTTACCGAATCCTTATGCGACAGAGTTTTTCAGTCACGAATACAGCCTCTATCGCCAGATGCATTTTTATAATAAGCCCTTAATCCTTTGGGGTGACGGTATTATTATGGGTGGTGGTATGGGCTTGATGGCAGGTTGTAGCCATCGTCTGGTCACTGAGCGTACTCGCTTTGCGATGCCAGAAGTAACTATCGGACTATTCCCTGACGCCTCTGGCAGTTGGTTTTTGCAGAATATGCCCGCCAAAACAGGTCTGTTTTTAGGCTTAACAGGTGCGATGTGTAATGGCAATGATGCGCTATTGGCCAACCTAGCAGAGTATGCCGTCGCTAGTAGTGACTATGATGCTGTCATGCAAAGTTTAAAACAAAGTGACTGGCAACCAGCTGTTAATAGTTCGGATAAATGCGATAACAATAGTGCTCATAGTATCGTTAGCCGTGCACTTGCCGCGCAATCAGTCTCCGAGTTGCCTGCCAGCAATTTAGCAAAATATTGGCAACCTATTCAGCAGTTGATGAATAGTGGTGGTTTAGGAGATATCGATGCCATATTGCAAAGTGATGAGGCATTAGCAGCGTTACATTCAGAATTTGCGGCAGATAGTTGGGTACAGCGAGCAGTCGCCACTTATCGACATGGTTGTCCCGTTACCGTCGCTTTGACTTATGCGCTATATCATAAAGTGACTGATTTATCATTAGAGCAAGTTCTGTACCTAGAAACCAATGTGGCGGTACATTGTGCGGCCAATCCTGACTTTAAAGAAGGCGTGCGCGCGCTATTGATTGATAAAGATAGAAATCCGCAGTGGTCGCGTTCATTAGCTGATTGTCTCAATACAGAGGGGCAGGCATATATCCAACAGCATTTTGTGAACCCTTATGCGACAGGTGAGCACCCATTAGATGATTGGTTGGGTACTGAAGCGGCAGGCAACCAGTTTGTGCGCTAACAATTCAAACTGTCCACTTGAGTGCTACTCGAACTGAACATACCACACTGAACGACATAATGGCATGACGTACACAAAACACAAGCGTCTGCCATGCTGACTATATAACCATCAAGGAATGATGAGATGAATACAAAGGATGTAAATACTGCTGATAATGGTAGTGCGAAGCCAAACATTGCTTTTATCGGGCTTGGTAACATGGGCGCACCGATGGCGGAGAACTTGTTAAAAGCAGGTTATTCGTTGTCTGTCTATGATTTGTCTGAAGATGCGACCCAGCGCTTACAGCAAGCAGGTGCTAGGGTGGCAGATAGTCCTAAAGCTGCTGCAAGCGATGCACAGGTCGTCATCAGCATGTTGCCTGCTGGCAAGCACGTCCATTCTGTCTATCTGGGTGAAAACGGAATAGATGGCTTGCTTGCGGAATTACCACAAGGCACATTGGTTATTGACAGCAGTACTATCGCTGCTGCTGATGCAAGGACAGTGGCAGAAGCGGCAAGCAAGCTGGGTATAGAGTTCTTAGATGCGCCAGTCTCCGGTGGTACGGGCGGCGCTATCGCAGGCAGTTTGACTTTCATCGTGGGTGGCAGTGCTGATGCGTTTGCAAAGGCAGAGCCAATACTGGCAGTGATGGGCAAAAACATCTTTCATGCTGGCGAGCATGGTGCCGGACAAGTCGCAAAAATCTGTAATAATATGCTGTTAGGTATTCTCATGGCTGGGACAGCAGAGGCGATTAATTTGGGCGTCAAAAACGGCTTAAATCCAAAAGTGCTATCAGATATTATGCTACAAAGCTCAGGCCGCAACTGGACATTAGAAGTATATAATCCTTACCCACAAGTCATGGAGAACGTACCATCGAGCAACGGTTATCAAGGTGGCTTTATGAGTAAGCTGATGCAAAAAGACCTTAACTTAGCCTTGCAAACCGCTCAGAACACAAACGTTGATACACCCATGGGGGCTAAGGCTGCAGAGTTATATGAAGCACATACAGTAGAAAATGGCGATAGAGATTTTTCTAGTATTATGGCGCGTCATGACAGTTCGGTATTATCTTAGCTTCAAAATACATCACAAAGATGGGTTCAACTATATAAAAAGGCCTGCACTAAGATATTAGTGCAGGCCTTTTTTTTCTTAATTATTTAACAGACAGTGTCGTTAGCTTTGTAGCTCATATACTAGCGACTGAATATCTTGTGCCGCTGCCTGTAGTCGAGGCACATGTGTCAGCAGCTCATCTAAAGACAGGCGTACGGTTGGCGCATGAATATATAATGAGGCCAGATAGCGTGACTTTTTATCCAAGATAGGTACGGACACAGCCACCATTTCAGAGATAAACTCTTCGTTGTCGATACCCACACCCATTTCAGCAATATAATCTAGCTCTTTATTTAACGCATCGATATCGGTGATGGTATTCTTTGTGAACTTATCTAGCGGCAGACTTTGCAGTATCTTGTTGCGACTGGTGGCAGATAACTGACTCAAATACAGCTTACCTGTAGCGGTACACCACATCGGTGACTTGGCACCTACTGGCAGATAGATCTGTAGTGGTAAAGGCGTCTGTGCACGGTTGGTGTAGAGCATATCCATATGATAAGGAATGGCAATACCACAAGTTTCTTTTAATTCTTCCACCAATTTATGCAAGATCACTTGTCTTTCATTAAAAAATTGGCGTTGCTGCCACAGCTCGACACTTAAGTTACGCACTCGCTTACCAGGGATAATACCACCACCTATGTCAACCGTCACAAACCCTTCATCGACCAAGTTTTGGATCAGTCGGTGAATGGTTGGCTTGGGGATGTTTAGCTGTTGTGATAACTCAAGTGGCGAAAGTGGCTTAGAAGCGTAGGATACTGCCTCGATGATTTCTAAAACACGGGTGATTGACGATACTTTAGGCATATAAGACACTCAATAATATTAAAAACAATACAGTAGGAAATACCACGATTTGTTAATCAACAAGACAGTAGGTAGTAGCAAAAAAATAAATTTGTGACATATTTATTACTACTTCTAATTTAGCATAATATCAAGTTCAGACAAGTGTTAGATAACCTATCTAATAGCCTGATGTAGCAATATTTGTATCATCTGTTTATGTATCTCAAATTGTGTTTAAAGTAATAATAGCTACACTAACTCACAAAGCATAACAAATCGTAGTAATAAGCTATATAACTATTATTGAGTTAGACAGTGAATTGTCACACTATGGTGACATGTTTTGTAATACCTTTACATAAACATTAAGCTGTCCGATATCGATGTTTACGCTATTAAGTTGCTGTAAGAGTGTTGTGTAACAGAAACTAAGAGTTTTACGGATTGATGTAGTAATTATTACAATACCTATGCAATCTTTACATAACGGCAAATAAAAAGCGCATCTATAGGGATGACTTTACGAGCCAGAATTGTTTTAATCTGCTCAACAAAATGATTGATATCAAAATCTGAACTGTCATTTTTTTACGGGAGATTTATCCCATACTTTTAGGAGAAGATTAATGAAAATTATCAAATTAACTGCTATTTCTGCTGCTGTTCTAGCATCAACTGCTGCTTTAGCTGCTGAGCCAGTTGTCGTCGTTGATGAAGCTGATGCAAGCGTATATGAAGCAGAGCCAGTTGCTGTCGCTTATGAAGCAGATCAAATGCAGACCGAATATGGAGAAGCATCTGCTGACACCAATACTGGTATTGTTGGTAAAACCACTGGTGCTGTCAGTAACGCCACTGGTGCAGTTGTTGGCGGTACTAAGACGCTTTTCAATACAGCAGTGAATCCAGCTGCTGTTAGTGCTGAAGTTGGTACATTAGGTTATGGTGCTAATGTTGGTTGGGCACTGAACGAAAATACTGAATTACAAGCTGGTTGGGCCGGTGGCGATGTTGCTGACCTATTCGGTGGTGATTTTGACGCTGGCGATGTAAATTATGATGTTGATGCAGACTTCAGCAACCCTTACATAGGTGTGCAACTACGTCCTACTGGTAACTGGTTCACAGTTGGTGGTGGTATCATCGTACCTGACAACGATTTTGATGTAACTGCTAATGCAGATGGTGGTTTCTTTAAAGTTGATGGTCAGCAATATAATGCTACTGAGACTGGTACTCTTGAAGGTACAATGGAGCATCGTAACAAAGTAGCACCTTATGCAACTATTGGTTTCCGTCCTAACATTACCAATAATTGGGGTGTGTTTGGCGAAATTGGTGCCGCCTATATGGGTAAAACTGATGCAACTGTCCAAGCTGTTAATGCAGATAGTGTAGTTAATTATACAGATGCAAACGGTGTTAGCCAGACAACCACAGCAGGCGATGTTGCTAAAAAAGCAGAAAAAGAGCTTGAAGATAAAGATTGGTTAGAGTGGATGCCAATTGTTAAAGTTGGTGCAACTTACCGTTTCTAATCTAGTCGCAGTCTAAGCACTGTTATTAGAAGAAAAGTAAGTATAAAAAAACGACCCTTTTTAGGGGTCGTTTTTTTTGTTTAAAATAAAGTGAAAGTCATTGTTTAAGGCAACAGGGTTATTGTCTACTTAAAAAACAACGATCGTTTGCTGCGTTGATAAAACAGCAATTTGGTATGGCGATTTATGGTCTGTTATGACAGTCAAAGAGGGTTGTTTTTCAATGGCATCAATCAACTCATCAATAAGATAGGCGTAGTCGACGCCCAAACCTTGTGCCAGTGTGTACTGATAAATTTTAATGAAGCTTTCTTTTATTTGCCATAGTAGTTTAGCGATTATGTCACGTCGCATCATGGGTAATGATTGTAAAATTGCAATCTCGCTGTTTGAGTAAAATCGTTTCGCCACATGCCATGCGACATTGTTGTTCTCTACATCGACACCTATAGGACGATGAGGACTAATCACCACAGCGACTGTACTGCTTAATGGTACATTGATGGTTTGATTCGCATTTTCGTTGAGCTTGCTTTTGCTTTTATTGCCTGTATGACTGAAGCATACATAGTGCCCAGCCTTGACAAGACGATATGGAAAGCTAGACTCATCTAACATATCGCTAAGCGCTAGATGATCGAGTAATTGCTGTAACAACAGACGTACGCCTTGACGCTGTCGTTGGCGTTGGGTGCGAGCAATATCACCCATTGATAAATTACCTGATGGTAGATGGTATCGCCAACTACATTTGTACCATGTATCAGTATTGATATATGCAGGGTTATTAATTGGTCGTTTCAATGACTTGCTCAACCAATCTTGATGTTTAAAGTATGGGGTTTCACTCACCTGTGCGGTGGCACACCAAGTCATGGGCTGTAGCTGATTAAATCGAATATGTGTCAAGCGTAAGGTTGGCATCATGAGTGATATCGGTTGGTATAAGTTTATTTTTTGGTTTAGTAGCACGTAAAAAGCCCAGCAATATAATATCGCTGGGCTTTTATAAATCAAGTTAAGCTTACTTGATTCTGATCGACTTTACGACTCTTAGTAAGACAATTCAGCACGGCGGTTTTGTGCATAAGCGGCTTCAGTATTACCCGCAGCAGCAGGGCGCTCTTCGCCATAACTGATGACACGGATATTATTTGCAGAAACGCCTTGAGCAGCAAGATAGTTGCGTGCTGCTTGGGCACGGCGTTCGCCTAATGCGATGTTATATTCACGGCTACCGCGCTCATCAGTGTTACCTGCGATGACAACACTTGCTGATGGGTTTGAGCGAAGTAAGTTTGCATGTTGATTCAAAACACTGGCTGCTTGTGCTGTGATGTCGCTGCTATCAAAGCCAAAGTAAACAACGGCTTGGAGGTTCTGAGCACTAGCAATAATAGCATTTGAGTTATTCATTGAAATAGCGCCATTGTAGCCACTTTGACCACCTGGAATACCTAGTGGAGCCACCACAACTTCAGAGGTAGCGCTTTTGGTCGCACAACCTGTAATGGCCACAGCACTTGATAACACAGCTAGAACGGCGATCTTAGAAAAATTAATTGACATACTGAGCTCCTAAAATTTTAATTAAATTTGTTTTTTTGAACTGCTTAGGATAAAACTTAGGCAATTGCTATCTATAATATACTAAATGTTACTTTATGTAATTAGTTTTACTGTAAATAATTCTAGAATTTACATATAGATATAAAGCCTGCTACCAGCGGTGCTTCCCCCAGTTTTCAGGGTTGGCCCAGTAGTCAGCATTCAGCCAATTTGGTAGTTGTTTATAGTCATATAAATTAAATTGCCAAAGTGTGGTTGTGGCTGATGATGGTATGTTCGATTCGACTGATTCAGCTTGATTAACGATTGTCATCTCTTCAGGTTTTTCGCTCAATATATCAAATGGCGTAAAGCCATAGGCTTTTAGATCGATGGTGTTGTTGATGGCAATAAGCAGATGTGCTGAATAAAGGTCACGATAGCGCATCAATAGGGGAATATAATGCTGCAGTCGTTCCACTGATAAAGTAGGGAGCCAAAAACAGGCGAGCTCATAACGTTCAGGTGTTTGTTGTTTAGTGAGCTCTAATAGAGTTGCGACCTGCAACATATCAGAATTTGCTATTGCTACGTCATTTTTTTGATGATGCAAGTAATTTTCGAGCTGCGCTTTTACAGCTAACTGTACATTTTTATCTTCTACCACCCATAATAAATCTGTAATGTCACAGGTCTGATCAGTCGTCTTTGGAACCTCTTCTTGTGTGGCTAATGAAGGTAGCAGGGCATCAACATAATTTATTAATAGTGGTAGTGTAATATCTGAGCGGCTGGCAGCGTGCTTTGTCATATAATAGACCGTTTATAGAAAGTGAATCATGGGTGAGTCTATTAAATCATTTTAATCACTATTATCCAATCATTGATTTATGCTGTTAGCTCTATTGCTTCACTAGGTATATCGCAAGTGATGAACATAATAATATTGAGATATACACTTGAAATTTGGCAGTTTAGGTCAATTTAGTTATAAGTCTAGTCAGTCCTAATATCAGTAACAGTACCAACACTAATTTTATATTTATATCATAAAAAATAATAGGAACTCATATGTCTACCGCTGAAACCGCTGCTCAAATAATCAATCCTGAGATGCCTGATGTACCACCAACTGCACCGAGCAAAATCAATTTAAAAGACTATCAACAGCCCAGCTTCGATGTCGAGACGGTTGATCTAGATATTCAGTTGTTTGCAGAGTATGCGCAAGTCAGTAGTACGCTAAAAATGGTACGTCAAGCAGCGGGTGAGCTCGTATTGTTTGGGGAGGATTTAGAGCTGCTTACCCTCAGCATGAATGGTAATGCTTTGACTACTGAGAAATATAAACAAGAAGACGGCAAGCTCATAATAGCGGACGCGCCTGATGCAGTAACGTTAGATATTGAAGTACGTATCTGTCCGCAGACCAATACCGCACTTGAAGGGTTGTACATGGCGGGTAGTGGTGACGACACCATGTTTGTCACGCAATGCGAGCCAGAAGGCTTTCGCAAAATAACTTTTTATCCAGACCGCCCTGATGTGTTAGCGATATTTACCACGCGTCTGGAGGCGGATAAGCGCTATCCTACGCTACTGGCCAATGGTAATTTGGTTGAAGCAGGTGAGGTTGCAGATGCGCCAGACCGTCATTATGCGATCTGGCATGACCCCACCAATAAGCCAAGCTATTTGTTTGCCTGTGTCGTCGCTGACTTGGATGTATTAAGTGACATTTATACGACGAGTGAAGGCCGAGAGGTGGCACTTGAGCTATATGCAAAATCTGCTGATATTGATAAGTGTGATGTCGGTATGCAAGCGTTAAAAGATGCCATGGAGTGGGATGAGGTCAATTATGGCCGCGCGTATGACTTAGATCGTTATATGATCGTCGCGGTTAGTCAATTCAATATGGGGGCGATGGAAAATAAAGGCTTGAACATTTTTAACACAGCCTGTGTATTGTCCAGTCCTGAAACGACGACGGATTCACGCAGCTTTAGTGTCAAAGCCATCATCGCTCATGAGTATTTTCATAACTGGACAGGCAATCGTATTACTTGCCGTGATTGGTTCCAATTGTGCCTAAAAGAAGGCTTCACCGTTTATCGTGATCAATCATTTTCTGCAGACCAGCAGTCGAGCGCTGTACAGCGTATCGATGATGTCGCGACATTGCGTGCGCATCAGTTTGCAGAAGATGCCGGACCGTTGGCACACCCTGTACGCCCTGAGAGTTTTGTGGAGATTAATAACTTCTACACGACGACTGTCTATGAAAAGGGTGCTGAAATTGTGCGTATGATTGCGAATACGCTTGGGCCAGATGATTTTCGTAAAGGAACGGATGAGTATTTCCGCCGCTATGACGGTCAGGCAGTCACGGTTGAAGACTTTTTATCTGCACTCAGTATTACTGACAGCAAGATTGAAGGCTTTATTGATTGGTATCGTCAACCAGGTACACCAGTGGTCTCTGGTCATCAAGATTATGATAGCGCAGCGCAGACATTGACTATTACACTCAGTCAGCAGACCCGTCATGTCAGTGGTTTTGATGCACCAAAACCATTGCCTATTCCGGTTGCGACCGCATTATTTGATCAAGAGTCCGGTGATATTATTGCTGAGCGTATGCTCTTGTTAGATCAGGCTACACAAACCTTTACTTTTGAAAATGTGACTAGCGAACCAGTCGTATCATTGCTGCGTGATTTCAGTGCGCCAGTACAGCTTAACTATGATTATCAAGACAAAGATTTGGCATTTTTACTTCAGCATGAGACCAATGGTTTTAACCGCTGGCAGGTGACACAAATGCTGGTCAATCGTATTTTACTACAAGGTCAAGGTGCGAAAAGCAGTCCTGAAGTATATCTACAAGCATTGGCTCAGACGCTACCCGAGTTAGCTGCTAATGATGCGATGCTTGCAGCGCGATTGCTTGATATCCCCTCAGCCCAAGAGCTGGCATCGGCTATCCATAGTAATTACGATCCAGCAGTAGTCAAAGCGCAGCGTGAGGGCTTGTATCAGCAATTAGCAGAGACGTTAAAAGATCAATGGCAAACGCTTTATGAGCAGTTGCCTATGCAATCTTATGAAGACAGCGCAGCAGCCCGTGGCATTCGTGCCCTGCGAAATGTGGTGTTAGACATGGCATTGACGGCGCAAGTCAAAGATGCAGCGGCATGGGCGCAGCAGCAGTATGATAATGCGAGTTGTATGACTGAGCGTTTTGGCGCATTAAAAGCCATGGTCAATCATCAAGTTGAAAATGCTGAGAGCTACTTGGCAGATTTTTATGAGCGCTTTCAAGCCAATGATTTGGTCATCGATTTGTGGTTCAGTGTGCAAGCGTCTGCTGATACTGTTACGCCTGATGTTATCAACTCGTTGCTCGATCATAACGACTTTGATTGGAATACACCCAATCGAGTACGCTCGGTCATTAGCGCATTTACATCACAGCCAACGGCGCTGTGGACAGCAGAAGGGTTGAGTCTCTATACAGGCGTGATTAAGAAGTTAGATGACTCTAATCCTGTTTTAGCCTCACGTTTGGTACAAGTATTGGCACGCTGGAATACGTTGGCTGAACCACTTCGTCAGATGGCGCATGAGCAATTTATGGATTTGCAAAAACAAGCTTCATCAAAGCATGTACTAGAAAGCTTAAACAGCGTATTAGGCTCAGCAAGTGAGTAGGGTGTAATGATATCAAGACCTGCCATAAACACAAAAATGATGATTGACAACATGAGCCTTATTTAATTGTCATTTTTGTGACTGGTATGAAGTATTTTATCAGTGCATACGCATAAAAAACCCCGCCCGACATTATTATGTCGGGCGGGGTTTTTTAGGTATTCAATAACGGTTTGTGATGACGGTTAACGGTTAGGCAATACGTCTTTTACCATATCGCGTAGATTGTATAATGCAGTCACTGTGCTATCCCAATCTAAGCAACCGTCAGTGATAGACTTGCCATACTCGAGCTGACTTAAATCAGTCGTTAGTTTCTGATTACCACCTTTTAAGTGGCTTTCAATCATCATGCCAATAATAGATTTATTGCCATTTTGGATTTGTTCAGCGACGTTATTAATAACCATAGGCTGTAGGTACGGGTCTTTACCCGAGTTGGCATGACTTGAGTCAATCATAATCTTGCCACTGGTTTTGCCTTTAGCCAGTGCGTTTTCTGCTTCAGAAACTGCCGTTTCATCATAGTTAGGTTTGCCATTACCGCCACGCAATACCACGTGTGCATATGGGTTGCCTTTAGATTTGATGATAGATACTTTGCCGTCTGATGACAGACCTAAGAAGCTATGACCTGCTTTTACGGCTTGCATCGCGTTGACTGCGACAGTCATGCCACCATCAGTACCGTTTTTAAAGCCCACTGGGCACGATAGACCAGAGCTCATTTCGCGGTGAGTTTGGCTCTCAGTCGTACGTGCGCCAATCGCTGACCAGCTAATCAAATCTTGCATGTACTGCGGGGTGTTTGGGTCTAATGCCTCCGTCGCACAAGGCAATCCTTTTTCATTCAAATCCAGTAGCAGCTTACGAGCCATACGTAGGCCTTTTTCGATATCAAAGCTATCGTTCATATCAGGGTCGTTAATCATACCTTTCCAACCAACGGTAGTACGCGGCTTTTCAAAATATACACGCATAACCACAAAGATACTGTCTTCGATTTCTTTTGCCAATACTGCCAAACGATCGGCATATTCGTGGGCGGCTTTGATATCGTGGATAGAACAAGGACCGATGACTACAAACAGGCGTTTGTCTTTACCATCCAAGATATCTTGGATGGTATTTCGACCTTTTAAAACCGTTTGATAGGCTTTGTCTGATAAAGGTAGCTCAGTTTTTAGCTCAGCTGGAGTGACTAAGGGGATGAATTGTTCAATATTCACGTCATCAATATCTGCATTATGGGTAGCTGGTGTCGTCATGATTATATCGTCTAGCTAAATTATAGGAACAATCATTATGCGGACAAAACAAGCGGTTGACAAGGGTAGTCGATGAGTTTATTGACTCATAACTGGAATGATAAAAACAAAACTTAGTTATACTTGTATATTTTTCATTTTGAATTGGCATCTATCGATAGCAAACTTCTATTTATTATAAAATACAAACGTTGCCTTTAAATCACTATAACACTACTTTTATCAGCTAATTTAGCTATTTATACCATCGTCACGTATGATGGCAACATAAATGGTATCTCTCGTGTCTTGCATGTTCGTGGATCACAGCATTTTGGCGTAGAGAATATCTTATAATACGATTTATTTATCATTTACCTTATTTTGATAAACCACTATATTTTTACTATTTCAATATTGAGAGCGTGTCATGACAGATTTTGTAACAGCTGATACACATACTGGTCTAGCAGCACAGACAGGGGCTAACCCTCAGCTTTCTGAGTTGAAGGCTGGGCCACTAGTCATCGGTATCGTTGCAGGCGAAGTTTCAGGTGACAGCTTGGGTGCAGATTTTATGCAGCAGATGAATAACTTGCGCGATGATATTGTCTGGGTAGGTGTGGGCGGTAGCAAGATGCAAGCGCAAGGGCTACAAAGCATCTTTCCTTTGTCACGTTTGGCAGTGATGGGTTTAGTAGAAGTCATGTCACAGCTACCTGATTTGCTAAAAGCGCGGCGTGAGTTGTTGAGCGCATTTAAATTGGTTGATATCGATTGGTTTGTCGGTATTGATGCACCTGATTTTAATCTTAGAGTGTCTAAAAAATTAAAGCCACAAGGCATATTTTGTGTGCAGTATGTCAGCCCTTCTATTTGGGCGTGGCGCGAGTCGCGTATTCATAATATTAAAGCCGCGACCAACCTAGTACTTTGCCTATTTCCCTTTGAGCTATCCGTATATGAGCGCCATAATCATCCTGCCATCTGTGTTGGTCATCCGCTACTGCACACCATTGATCAGACAGTGTTAGAGGTTCCAATCAATCAGCGCCGTAGCGAGTTGGTTTGGCACAATGATGGCTTACAACAGTTTTTTGTTGAACGATTTGATGATGTTAGTCAGCTGATCTGTGTGATGCCAGGCTCTAGACGCGGAGAGATTACGGCTATTTTGCCATTGATGTTAGATGGTATTCAAAAGCTCATACTGCTAGATCCTAAGCTGTGTTTTATCATTCCAACGGTTGACCAAAATCATCAATATATTGTTCAAGAGGTAATAGACAAACGCTCAGAGCAGCTTCGTGCCGCAATCGTCGTGGTATACGACGATAGCCAGCCAACATTTAGTCAGCAGGCGATGGCTGCATCAGATATTGTGATGCTAGCATCTGGTACGGCAACGTTAGAAGCAATGCTATTGGAACGGCCAATGGTGGTGGTTTATCAATTAAACAAGCTAACTTATCAGATAGCCAAACGCTTAGTGAAAGTGCCTTATGTGGCACTGCCCAACATCTTGGCGGGTACTGCAATCGTTCCTGAGCTGATTCAAGAGCAGGCAAGTGGCAATAATATTTGTCGTACGGTCATGCGCTTATTACAACCACGTGCCTATGCTGAGCAACTAAACGACCTCGTGGCTACGAAGCAATCGCTGCAACAGCAGAGTAACCATAGCCCCGCCAATAGCGTGATTGAGCAATGGTTTATGCAAGAGAATAATTAGGGTATGTTCTCAACACCTACTATATTTTAAATGATCTAAGCATGATTAGATTTTTATCACCATTTTCTAAGTGGGGCACATCCTAGGGCGTGTCCTCAATTCAAACGAGTGTCCTCTAAATGGGCTAAAAATAGCTAAATTTTGTCAAACATCGTCAAATAGTTGGTCAATATCTTGATATTATCTGCACTATTTTCCTCATTTGACGGCAATTTATCTCATTTTTATCACCATTTTTAAAATGAGGACACGCCCTAATACAAATGAGATTAATTGACTATTTTGATAAAAAGACATCACATGACTATGAATAATCAGCACTGTACTGAAAGCACTATGACACCGATTGAAATGAGCATTCAGGCAATTGACATAAAAGGTCAATATATCCAATTGGCAGCACCCATTCATTTATTTGGGGGGCTCAATGTCACAGAGCTGTTGGCTCAATATTCGAGTACGGCCAGTCAAAAATTAACACAGTCAGCACTACAGATTGGTGTTGATGAGGCAGGACGTGGGCCATTACTTGGAAGCGTCAATGTTGCTGCTGCGATATTACCTGAGAATGGGTCAGGATTGATAGAAGATCACCCGTTAAAGAACACACCGCTGTCGATACTGACGGATTCTAAAAAGCTGAGTGAAAAAAAGAGAGATGTATTGTATCCGCTGGTTCAGCAGTATGCAGTTGGCTATGTCGTTGCTAACATCCCTGCCGCGGTTATCGATCAAGTCAATATATTACAAGCGACCATGTTAGGTATGCGTTTGTGTAGCGAAACCTTGATAGAGGCTATTGCTCAACATTTTGCCATGGTTTTTGAAGTGGAAGTAGGGGCTGCGAATCCGTTGCAAGTTGAGGTGTTGTTCGATGGTAATCGTTGCCCAGAGTTGAATTACGCCAACCTTGGTAAGTGTGGTGTAGGGCAGGCGAATATCGATTGCCAAGCTTGGGTGAAGGGCGATGCGCGTCATACTGCTATTGCTGCAGCCAGCATATTGGCAAAAGTAAGCCGTGATCAAGCCATGTATGCGCTCGATGCTCAGCACCCAGAGTATGGAATTGCGAAGCACAAAGGTTATCCGACGCGTGCACACATGGAGGCGATTGAAACACATGGCGTACTACCTGAGCATAGGCGTAGTTTTGCACCTGTTCGCAAAGTACTAGAAAGCTAGTGCATATCCTTATGGTCAATACATTATCAATAGCCTAAGCAATTTTGTATTGATTACAATTAACGTACGTTAACCTCTAAAACGACGAGTTTGGTTTTTGTAAAAACACTTCTTCCTCATAGGTGGATTCGCGATCTAACATATTATTGCGATGAGGATAACGCCCAAACTTATCAATGATTTCTTTATGGCGATGTTCAAAGTCTAAAGTCGTTGCATCATTCAGTTGTTGAAATAGCGGCAGATAGCGATCGTGAATAACTGCTGATTCAGAGTGCATAAATGGCATAATTATAAACTTACGCCACTCCATCGGCAGCGAATCAAAGTAGGGCTGTTGACTGGCTTCTTGTGCCAAAACGATTGCCATACCATCCTGTGCAAAGGCGGTAGTTTGTCCGCGATACAGGTTACGTGAAAACTGATCTAAAATAATGATTTCTGCCAATCGTCCCGCCAGTGCTGTAATCGCGCTGTTGTTGTCTGTCGACAGTTCTACGACTCGCCACGTTCCATATTCACCGAGTTTCGCTGCCTGCCAAATGCCGCTAAATCTACTTTTTATTTGTTTGTCAAAGTGACTGTTTTGTTTGAACCAATAAGGTTCGTTTCTTTTGTCAAACCAAAAGTCTAAGACAGCACGTGCATCAGGATTGAGATGGCTCAAATCAATATTTTTAGGATCTAATAAAGATGCTTGAGTCTTGCTAACAGAGGATGAGTAATCGGTTGAAAGTGCCATAAACTATTCTAATCATGATAAATTTAGTCTACTATAGCGAAAAATATTATTCGCTACTGTTATCAAATGCTATCGGGTGAACCCTCATGAATACATCGTCTACTAATCCATCTTTTCA
This sequence comes from Psychrobacter sp. AOP7-B1-24, assembly GCF_052376215.1. Taxonomy (NCBI): domain Bacteria; kingdom Pseudomonadati; phylum Pseudomonadota; class Gammaproteobacteria; order Moraxellales; family Moraxellaceae; genus Psychrobacter; species Psychrobacter sp. AOP7-B1-24. The sequence continues at coordinate 24,367 of NZ_JBQSVL010000004.1, read as the reverse complement.
CAAACCTACCAGCCCGTCTATCAGCGTACCAACGCCGTACTACTTGCTTGATGAAGCGGCTATTGTGGCTAATATGCAGATTATTGCGCGATTGTGTGAGTTGTCAGGTGCCAAAGCCTTGCTCGCGTTAAAATGCTTTGCGACATGGGGTGTATTTGATGTGATGCAGCCATACTTGCATGGTACAACTTCGTCATCACTCAATGAAGTCCGTCTGGGCTATGAAACTTTTGGTAACAACAGTGCTGACAATGAAACAAGCAACGAAGTAAGTCAAGAAGCAAGCGATAAAGACAAAAAAGAAACGCATGCCTATAGCGTGGCGTATAGTGCAGATGAAATTCCTGAGGTATTAAAATACGCGGATAAAATCATCTTTAACTCTATCTCGCAGCTTAATGCTTTTGGCGAGCAGGCACGTGCACAAGACATTCCTGTCGGTCTGCGTCTAAACCCAAAAACCAGTAACTCGTCGTTTATTATTGCCGATCCAGCTCGTCCTTTTAGCCGTTTGGGTGAGCATGATAAAGCTAAGATTGCAGCGGTACTTGGTGACATCACTGGCGTTATGATTCATAACAACTGTGAAAATGACAGCTTTGAAGCGTTTAGTGACAGTCTGGCGGATATTGAAAACAGATTTGGCGATATTCTGGCGCAATTAGAGTGGGTAAGTTTAGGCGGTGGTATTCATTTTATCGCGCCTGATTATCCACTAGAAAAGCTCGCTGAAAGGTTAAAAGCATTTAGCGAACAATATGGCGTGCAAGTTTACCTTGAGCCGGGTGAGGCGAGCATTCATGGTGCTGGCTCGTTGGTCACGACTGTATTAGATACCATGCATAATGAAAAGCATCTTGCTGTAGTTGACTCATCTATTGAGGCACATATGCTTGATTTACTGATTTATCGCGAGTCAGCACCCATTGCCGCTATCAATAATACAGCAATGGATATCGCTCCTATTGGTCATTCAGTGATTGAGACGTCAGAATCTGTTATCGACAGTGAGATAGACAGTACGCTCATTTATGGTCGTTCTTGTTTGGCAGGAGATATTTTTGGTGAGTACGACTTACCAAGTAATTTACAGATAGGCGATCAGATTACCTTTGGTAATGCCGCAGGTTACACCATGGTAAAGAAAAACTGGTTCAATGGTGTTAACATGCCAGCTATCGTTATTCGTCGTCTTGACGGCTCGATTGATGTACAGCGTGAGTTTGACTATCAGGATTATAAGGCAAGCTTGTCTTAACATCTAGAATTGATTGTTAGCCAGCGTTATACTTACATTGTTAATAAGATTGATATTTATTCACGAATTTCTGCCAAAAATAGATTAAAAAATTGTTATAATCGCTTCGGGCAAACAATCATTGGCAGAAAATGATACTTGTCCGACGGGTGCGTGGGTTTTCCTCGGTCTTCCTTTTTAATTCACGCATATCATTCACTCGTTTCTGTTTTGCATAGCCAGTATTAATGGTATCGACAGGGACACAAAGGAGGATTTTTCATTGAACATAAACCAACAAACTAAAGCCAGTAAAAAAGACGTGCTCATCATTGGCGCGGGCGGTGTCGCTCAAGTGGTTGCGCATAAATGTGCCATGCATAATGACGTGCTTGGCAATATTCATATTGCGTCGCGCACGGTAGATAAATGTGATTCTATCGCCCAAAGTGTGCAAGAGAAAGGTAGCTTTAAGCAGCCAGCGACTTTGCATACGCACCAAATCGATGCCATGGATATCCCTGCGCTGATACAGCTGATAAAAGACACAGGCATCCAAATCGTCATTAATGTTGGCTCACCTTTTTTGAATATGAGTGTGCTAGAAGCTTGTATCGAAACGGAAGTTGCTTATATTGATACGGCTATTCACGAAGACCCTCGTAAGATTTGTGAGACGCCGCCATGGTATAACAACTATGAGTGGCAGCGTAAGCAGCGTTGTGCGGACAAGAAAATCACAGCTATCTTAGGTGCAGGATTCGATCCCGGTATGGTCAACGCTTATGCGCGTCTTGGCTATGACATGATGGATGCAGGCTCAGTCACAGACATCGATATCATCGATATCAATGCTGGTAGCCATGGCAAATATTTCGCTACTAATTTTGATCCTGAGATTAACTTCCGTGAGTTCACCGGTACGGTTTACTCTTGGCAAGACCGTAAGTGGCAGTCAAACAAAATGTTTGAAGTAAAGCGTACGGATGATCTACCTGTCGTAGGGATGCAAAACAGCTATCTGAGTGGACATGACGAGATTCACTCGTTGTCAGCCAACTTGGACGTGCCAAACATTCGCTTTTGGATGGGTTTTGGTGAGCACTATATCAATGTCTTTACCGTGCTTCAGAGCTTAGGTCTATTGTCTGAGCAGCCTGTTATGACGGCTGAAGGGCAAGAAGTCATTCCACTAAAAGTGGTGAAAGCGGTACTACCAGATCCAAGCTCTTTAGCAGCAGAATATACGGGCAAAACTTGTATCGGTGACAAGGTTAAAGGCAAGATAGATGGCGTAGATAGTGAGGTATTTATCTATAATGTCTCTGACCATAAAGACGCCTTTGAAGCCATGGGTAGCCAAGGTATTTCTTATACTGCGGGTGTGCCACCTGTCGCGGCTGCCATGCTTATTGCTACCGGTGAATGGGATGCAGGCAAGATGGTCAACGTCGAAGAGCTTGATGCCAAGCCACTTATCAATCTATTGAATAAGATTGGTTTGCCAACTCGTATTAAAGACGAGAATGGCGATAGAGCGCTTGAATTTGATATTTAGCTTGAATTTAATATCTGGTTAGTCGTAATTTGTATCCCAAAGCCCCTTTGACTCAATAGTGAGTCAGAGGGGCTTTTTTTGTTTCTACAAAATTTTGGGTTCAAGGGTTTGCAGAAATGTTAAGCCGTTGTTAGGCATTCAATTTATAAAGTTTAAATGAGAATGATTTTTAATATCCTTAATAAGGAAAGTAAGGTAGTATTTCACCTTTGTATCATTTGCTAGGACACGCCCTAGAAATCTTGTAACGGTAGAGGTTAGATATTTGTCAGTGAATAGAATAAGGAGCAATGGATGACATACACACGATTTTTCTCTAATAAATGGGCGATAGCAGGATTTACTTGTTTGTTATATTCGACGTCATTTTCGGCATTTGGTTCGGAGTCAGCGATGCTAACGATTGAAAATTCTTTGAAGGGTGAGCTAAGCAATCTCAACAGTGAAAATAGTAATGCTAAGTCACAGTCACAGCATAAGTCATTAGACATAAGAGTTCCCTGTGAAAAAGGCGATTATCTAACTGGGTATGTGGAAAGTGGTAAAAATATGGTGACGATGGATATCATCGATGCCACAGGAAAATTATCGCGCCGTTTGGTTGATCATAAAAGTGGCAAACAAAAATTCTATTCAGTAGCCGAAAACTGCCCAGAGACGTGGCGACTGTCTGGCTCAGGTGCTTATCAGATAGTGCTCGAACAACGTATTAGTTTGGCTGAGCAGGATTTAGAAGGCTCTTTAGGAAATTCTTTAGAAAGTTCTGATACGTTACTCAGCCCAAAAGTATCTGCATTACGTGAATCACTGCAAAAGGGTGAGAGTACTGACAGTTTTTGGTCAGATGTAGAAGCATTAGGCACGCCGCTGATCGAAGAGACACCTTCGGGCACCTTGATGACGTTTTTGGCGCGAGGCGACTATCGTAATATCAAGCTAATGGGTGGCCCGTCCAATAATCATGATGCATTGCAACGATTGGCGGACTCTGATACTTGGTACAAAAGTTTTATTGTGCCAAACAATACGCATTTATCTTATCAAATCGCTCCAAATGTACCTCAGCCACCATTGTCTGGGCGTGCCCGTAGAATTGCCATAAAAGCCGTGGCTCAGGCCGATCCTTATAATCATCATGCATGGCCTGATTCAGCAATCGACAAGTACACAACCAAATCTACTGTTACGTTAAAAGATGCGCCAAAAAGGCCTTGGGTAGATGTGCAAAAAGAAACCCCCAAAGGCGAGCTTTCTACTTTTAAGTTTACCAGCAGTACGTTAGACAATACCCGTGACATTACTATCTATTCTCCTGCTCTTGATGACAGCCAAAATAATAGAGACGATGCGGTGTTGCTGTATATATTTGATGCCGAGTCATATATCGACACTGTTGGATTGCCAACGATATTAGATAATTTAATCGCAGAAGGTGAGATTCCACCGGTGACGGCAGTGCTTATCAGTAATCCTGATGGTGATGCCCGTGCGCGTGAATTGCCTGCCAATCCTGTATTTGCAGATGTATTGGCCAATGAGCTGGTGCCGCAAGTAAATAAACGGTTGCCAGTAGCGATACCAAAGGACAGAACGGTCATTGCAGGGTCTAGCTATGGCGGATTGGCTGCCACGACGATTGCGCTACGTCATCCTGATATATTTGGCAACGTTATCTCTATGTCTGGGTCTTACTGGTGGAAGCCAAAGGAGCAAATCGCAGATGATAAGCACTTTGTGGCGTCTGAAGTTATCAGAATGGATAAAGTACCTGTTCGGTTTTTTTTGAGTGCTGGCGTGTTTGAAACGGCTCGTGGGGAAAGTAGTAGCAATGGTATATTGGGAACCAATCGTCATCTGCGTGATGTGTTATTGGCAAAAGGGTATGACACTCGTTATGAAGAGTATGGTGCAGGGCATGATTACTTTTCTTGGCGAGGAATAATAGCAGATGGTTTGATATCGCTTTTTGGGTCTGAGGAAAAGAAGTAGCTAAGGCGTGTTTTTAAATAATCAAATCCTCATGCATGATTAGAATCCTAGATACGCTACATTTCAATGCAGTATCAAAAATTATTTATGATGAATGAGGTTTGATCTTATATTTTACTAATGGGAATAAGTATGGATATGGATGAGGTGTTCGCTGCTATAGCAGGTGAAACATTAGAAATTCATCAGGAAAAATATAAGTTAAGCTCAAGAATATCAAGTGAGGCAAGTCATTATATGGAAACAGATTCTTCAGATTGGCCACCCATTACCTTTAATTGGGATTTGTCAGAAGAAGGTGGACGTTTCTCTTTAGATGGTGAAAATGAATTAAGTTTTAAAACTCAATATCCAGAAGGTTTGATATTGGGAAAAGTTAAATTAGATGCTCTAGATAAAAAACTATGCCATTTTAGCCGTAGAGACGAAGGTGAGCTGTGGACGGTAGGGTCTAAAAGTAGCTTGGCATATTTGATTGTCTATTTATCTGAAAAAAGACCTATATCGCCGCCACTGGTAAAACCTCACCTTATGGGCGAGGTTATGTTAATGGGCGGACATCACCGGTATGCTATCGCAAAAGAAATAGGAGAAAAATATATTCCCATTTATGTTGAGCCAAAGTATAGAAAAGAAATCGATAAACTTATGGAAATAGACTGGCTTAGCTAGAGTAGTGAAATACGCACTGTATGCTATATAAGCTTTTTAATGACAGCGTAATTATATTTTCTTCATTAACTTTCACTAGGATTATATTCTCTCAACGCCGCAATACGGTCATCCAGCGTTGGGTGCGAGCGGAATAGATTGGCAATACTAAAGCCTTGCGTTTGCCCAGATGAAATCGCAAATGCTTTCATACTCTCAGGCATTTGGTCGGGGCGCTGTGCAGAAGGACGTAACGCATCAAGCGCACTGATCATTTTTTCACGGCTGGCAAGTTTTGCCCCCATTTGATCCGCACGAAATTCACGTAAGCGTGAAAACCACATCACGATGGCAGACGCCAAAAACCCAAGCAGAATATCCATCACAATACTGGTGATGAAATAACCAATACCTGGGCGACCACTGGTGTTTTTAAATACAGTACGGTCAACGAAACTACCGATAATACGTGCGAAGAACATCACAAAAGCGTTAACCACGCCTTGAATGAGGGCAAGCGTGATCATATCGCCATTGGCCACATGACCAATCTCATGCGCCAATACCGCCTCGACTTCATCTTGATTCATATTCTGTAGTAGACCAGACGACACTGCCACCAGCGCCTTGTTTTTATTCCAGCCAGTCGCAAAAGCATTTGGTTGCGAATTATTAAAAATACCGACCTCAGGCATACCGATTTTTACTGCTTTGGCTTGTTTGGTGACCGTATCGATCAGCCATTGCTCAGTAGCGTTGCGCGGGGATTCTATGACGACCGTACCCGTTGATCTTTTCGCCATCCACTTTGATATAAATAGCGATACCATCGAGCCAACCATACCGTAGATACCACACATAATGGCAAGGCTAACATAATTAAGCCCGCCTGCACCGTGCACACCGCCAAGCCCGAAAAACCTCGATAAAATACCAAACACAATGCTAAATACCACAATCACTGCTAAGTTGGTCAATAAAAATAATCCAATGCGCATCATGACGCTAACTTCCTATGTAAAGTGTCGGTATTACCTCGATAGACGGTTATCTAAGAGGTTTTTTTGCTATAGTCAAGTCCATATAAATCCGCTACATCGTTATCCTCGCTAAGCATACTAATGTATCACTTGCACTCGGCTTCCTTGTATCGAAATTATTTGAATTCAACTATATAATAGATTTTACGGTGATTCTGGCTGTTATGTCATTTTAACCAGGGTGTCTTGGGTAATGACAATGGCGCTCACATCGACTATCGAATCGACTGTGTTAAATACTATTGTAAACAAAAGAACGTATGGCGATTGATTTAATTATTATAAATTGGAGTGATTATTATGGCGAACCGTAGTTATCTGTACTCGACCAACATTATCCCCGAACCAAATCAAGATGATAGTAGCCGTGTGCTAACTGGTATTTCAGAATATAATTATGACATTCCAATCGTCTTTAAAGTTTTGCTTTCTGGTAATCCGCAAGCCTGTCTATCAGTGATTTGGGAAAACTCTGAAAAGATTGCTCTCATTGGGGATTATGCCAGTGGTTTGCAAAACCTTGAAGCATTCTTAGCAGGTATTATGTTACCTGCTGCTCAGGCCCCAATTATAGAAGCGCTTGAATTTTTGAAAATGCCTGAGAACCAAAATCAGTATTTTATTTTGGAGTGTGGCGAGATTTTTGAGATGAGTGAGACGCCAGTAGAAGCGCAAAATTTGGCACTTCTCAATCAAGTACAGAACCTGCAGCCTGAGATAGAGGCAGCATATCAGTCACTGTTGTCGCCTGCGCCAGTAGTGAGCGAGCAGCCTAAACCTATTGGGTTTTGGGCAAAACTATTCGGTCGCAGCCTAACACCACCGCCATTATTGCCTACGAATAACTCAGAACAAGCCATCTACGATCTCGGCCTTGGACTTTGGTCAAATATTCTGTATTTTGACTTTTCTGAAGAAGATGATGGCCAAGATTAATCTTTAGAAATACTGTTAGTACTTTGTGTGTTATAAGCTGGATGGACTATTTTTTTTAATAAGAAGTCGACATGTTTTTTAGAAACAATTTTTTATATAGATAAGTCATTATAAAATTGATTATTCATCTTCGTCATAGGAAGTTGAACTGTATTGTTTCATTCTGCTAAATCAAGGTCTTGCAACTCACGCTTAACTTTGAAAGACGTCTCGTATCATAAGTATTAATCGTTAAATACTTCTTTTCATCCAAATGTAGATTCCTAGCAGGGTGCCATTGAGTGTCGAGCGAGTTTATGTGATGTTCTATGTCTGAAGTACATTGCGGATCAAGTGCCGCTTGCCAAAGCCGTAAGTGTGCATTGGCATCTTGAAGGTTGTGCTGATAAAACGTGTAATTTGGCATTAGCAAATTGAGAAAATCACTACCGATTCTGTTAAATAGGATAGGGCTATACTCTTCTATTGTTGGAGTCTGCATTGGTAAGTCCTCAGCCACTTTTTCAAGCCATGTAGTTTTACAATAAGGGCGCTCCCACTGGTTGATCTGTTTTATACTTGCACGGCGACTAAATAGTATAGGAATACTAGCTGTTCCCACTATCTCATTTATGAGAGGTTGATTTTCGGACTTAACCAAAGGACACATCGAAATGTTATCTGTGGTCATTGGTTGCAATGCGTTTTTGCAATTTTGAGGTAATGGGTTAGATGAGGTTGCCAAAATATCAAGTTGGCTGTGTAATATAGATTTACCAATCATTGATGATATTAAGCTTTGTTGTGAAGTTATGAGTGATTTTCCAAAAGCTATATCTTCACAAATTTGTGCTGATACCTGCTCTGAGTTTCCTGATTTTTGGGAATCATGATATGCAAGGGCATTTTTCGTTAATAACGGTGTAGGTAGCATCTGATAACTAGGTAAATGCATCCCCAACAACTGTAAATGGCTTGGAAATATACTCTTTAGCTGACGACTGTCACTTTGCCGTAATTTATCGATATCTATTAAGACAGGCTTTAGTTTTTTTATGCTTTGGCGGTAAGGTTTTGGGTTTTTACTTATTTGTGTAAGGCAATCTTCTGATGCGTTGATGTCACATAATGTCATATCTCGTATGTCGATGCTAGGATAATCATCACGCTTAGACTTTGGGGTAGGGTCCGTCGTTTGATTGAAAAAAGTAGAGTCTATACGTTTTTGCTGATACTTCTCAAACGCGGCAATATCTTGCGCTACTACATTAGCGCGTTGGTGCTTAGGAATGTCATAACCAAGCAGATATAGTGTAGTTGTAGGAGATTCTGCATGGACTGAAGTTGATAATGCTAACAAGCCAGTCATTAAAATTCTAATGTATAGCTTCATGTTTTTCTTCTTTATGATATATATGTTCAAGTATTTTGTTCTAAAACTAACATTAGTCAATTAAAAATAACAGCATGTCAGCAAAAAAGAGTCGTCTTGATAAACTTTATCAATTGTACTTTCTCTTGATATAAGATTTTTACTTGAGTTCTTATATAAATTTAATAGAAATAAAAAAGGCCTAATCATGAACGTTCTAGAGCTCAAAATCCCACCTGTAGCGCAAGTTATTATTACAGCAGCTGTTATGTATGGCGCTTCTAGAATTATACCTGGTTTACAGTTCGATTTTGATGGATCAAATACGCTGGCGATTGGTCTGAGTATCATAGGGTTGGGCAGTGGAATCATGGGTGTGGCTCAATTTAAAAAAGTACAAACCACTGTGAATCCGCATACGCCAGAAAAATCTACAAACCTAGTAACACGTGGTATTTATCAATACACCCGAAACCCAATGTATTTAGGATTGGTACTTATCCTATTAGGTTGGGCTTTTTATCTGTCTCACTTTTTATCATTTGTGCCAGTGCCTGTTTTTATGATTTATATGACGCGCTTTCAAATCAAACCAGAAGAAAGAATGATGACACAAAAGTTTGGTATAGAGTATCAGGATTATATAGCTAAAGTACGCAGGTGGATATAAGTAATATAAAGTTTTAAGATATACAAATGTTTGTCTTTAATGTTTAGTCAATACTGTCTCGTACTATTAAAGCGATTTAAAAAAGGCCTTATGATGTGTCAAAAAAATAAGAAGCAAAGACTGTGTTATAAATTTATGGTATTCGGTTTGTCATTCGGCTTATCGTTCTCAGCATTGGCAATTGACTTTTCAGCTATTGAAACTAAGGCACTGCAGGGTGATGTTCAGGCTCAGTTTGATATTGGGGCGATGTATTTAACAGGTGAAGGTGTGCAGCAAGATTACGCTAAATCCTTGAAGTGGCATCTACAAGCTGCCAATCAAGGACACCCTACTGCTCAGTATAATTTGGGTTGGATATATGAGGATGGCATGGGTGTCACGCAAGACTATAACCAAGCTGTCAAATGGTTCGAAAAGGCAGCTGAACAGGGTTTGGTTGATGCACAGATTAGTGTGGGTGTACGGTACGCTAGAGGCCAAGGTGTCGCGCAAGATGACACCAAAGCATTTGAATGGTTTAAAAAAGCAGCCGAGCAAGGCAGTGCGGATGGTCAGGCTAAGATTGGTGACGCGTTTTATATTGGTTCAGGTGTCGCAAAAAACGATGTTGAGGCTGCAAAGTGGTATCAAAAATCCGCAAGTCAAGGGTATGAGTATGCCCAGCAAACGCTCGCCATGATGTATTACAGCGGCGAGGGCGTGACGCAAGATTATGATAAAGCCATGGCCTTACTACAAGAAGTTGATCCGCGTATGGCAGCGCAAGCGCAATATAGCCTAGCAGTGAGATACGAGTTAGGCAATGAAATAGAAAAAAATGCGCTGCTATCACAGAAGTGGTTCAAGAAATCATGTGATAACGGGCATCCGGATGCTTGTAACCATGTTGATTAGGTGAGTAAATAAGGAGGATTTATGTCAATAATAAACAATTTCAAAAAAAAGAGAGCCATTAAATCTTATCTTGTAAAACTGCCTAAAATACTGTCAAAAGACTATGGAAAATCTGAATTCTACACTCCAGAGCAAGTCAGTAAAAGTATTGAGCGCTCAGGTCTTCAAACTATTTATGCTTATTTTGCTATTTCAATATTTTGCGTTCGTGACGCTTATGACAACTATTATCAGACGTCTGATGAAACAGTGAGCTACGATGAGAGCCGTGCTGCAATAGCAGACACTTATTTTAATGGATATAGTGATTTTAGTCCCAAGCATGTAGATGCTGTTTCTGAAGATTATAATAGTAAAGTATCGTTTGAAGATATTGCTGATGGTGCATTTTTTGACAGCGGTGACGGTGGAGGCGATGGCTAGGTTTTATTATCATTGAAGAGTAGTGAGTGAGGAGTAGTAAGTTTTGACAGAATTAAAGACCGTTGGGCTGTTTGCGCTTACTGCATTAGCAGAAATTATCGGTTGCTATCTGCCTTATTTATGGCTGCGAGAAGGTAAGTCAGTTTGGCTTTTGATCCCTGCTGTACTGAGCTTGGCAGCCTTTGTTTGGTTGCTGACATTGCATCCAACGGCTGTAGGTAGAGTCTATGCCGCTTATGGTGGGGTGTATGTGGTCATGGCAATTTTATGGTTGTGGGCGGTGAATGACATACGTCCAACCACTTGGGATATCTTGGGTTCGATAGTAGCACTGATAGGAATGGCGATTATTATGTTTGCACCGCGTAATGGCTAGGGCATGTTCTCAATTCAAATAATAGTCAAAAAAATGCCAATCAAACGGTTAGGCTTGATTGGAATATTGATGCACTTGTTATCCCAAAATGCGTCATGTCAATTCGTATAATAAATATGAGTATTTATAAGTGCTTACTTACGGATACATAGTGATTTGCTATAATAAGCGCTAAGCCGATGAATAGACGCGGCAAACCCTTACTTATCAACATTTAGCACAACGCTGCTTACAGCTTTGGTCAAATTATTATGCGTATTCGTAAACTCTTCAAATTTGAAAATGCCCATATCGTTCGCAACTGTAGTTCTGAACGTTGCAAGCATTCTATCCATGGTCACAGTTATCAGATTGAGCTGATTTTAGAGGCCAAACGTTTAGATCATGGTCAGATGGTCTATGATTTTGGTCTATTAAAGTCTTCGATTAAAGACATCATTGACAGCTTCGATCATGCTATTTGTTTTTGGAATAAAGACGATCCTGAATATATCGATGCTTGTAAAAAGTTCAGTGCGCGCTGGATAAGCCTGCCAGTGTCACCATCGGCAGAGCAGTTTTCACGAGTGATATTCTTTTGGGCACAAGAGATTTTGCGCCAAACTCAAATGCAAAACGGTGAGTCGGATGTCAGTGTGTACTCAGTTATTGCACACGAGACAGCGACAGGCTATGCGCAGTGTTTCGCTGATGATGTAGCCAATGAGCAAATGGGTAAATTGGTTTTGGAAGAGTTTGCGTTCAGCGACCAAGTTTCCAAAGAATGGCATGACCCTGAGCTGTATGCCAAACTGATTCGCGGCGAGCGTTTTATGAATCCATCCGTGACGATGCAGGTTCAGACAGAACCAACACAGGCAGGTTCAGACTGATGCAGACTGATAAATTGATAAAAGACAGTAAACACTCGCAAACATTGATACTGAACTCTGAGCAAGACACTCAGGCATTGGCGCAGCAGTTGGCTGACTTACCATTGACGGGTAGTGTGTGGCTGGCAGGAGACTTGGGTGCAGGTAAGACCACGTTGACTCGCTATTGGCTGCAAGCGCTTGGTCATACAGGTGCAGTAAAGAGCCCGACCTATACGTTGGTTGAGCCTTATAATATTGAACAAGGCGATGGCAAGATTAAGCCAGTCTATCATGCAGACTTATATCGTCTTCAAGATCCAGAAGAGCTGTCTTTTATAGGATTTGATGAGTATTTGGATGAGCCAAATGCACTGGTCATTATCGAATGGGCAAGCCGTGCAGATGGTTATTTGCCTCAGCCGACGTTGTTTATTGATATAACTCAAGGTGATGGCGATACTCATGGTAAAGAGTCTCGTCTGGTTGAGCTACGACTGTCAAAAGCAGGTCAAGCGCTGGATTTGGATTTATCAGCGCTCAAGATTTAATGTTGTGAAAAATGGCTGTAATCCAAAGTGTCTGTAATTCAAAATGCTTTTAATTCAAAGCGCCTGTAATCCAAAACATACGATGCTCATCCATGTCTGATAATTATTCTAATACACGTATTAAAAAACTGTCGCCATTGCTCATTAATCAATTAGCAGCGGGTGAGGTCGTAACGCGTCCGGCAGCAGTGGTCAAAGAGCTACTTGAAAATGCCATCGATGCTGGTGCTACCAATATCGAGATACACATTACCCAAGGCGGCATGGGTATGATTGAAGTGGTAGACAATGGCGTTGGTATCCATCCCGACGATATGGTCATGGCGATTACTCGTCACGCAACCAGTAAGGTCGCTGATGTGGCCAATCTTCATGGTATCGCAACATTGGGTTTTCGCGGTGAAGCATTGGCAGCGACGGCAGCGGTTTCTCGTCTAACATTGTCCAGTAGTCATGATGATAGCGGTGTTGGTCGTCAGCTACAGGTCTCTGGTGTCCTAGCGGATGAGCCAAAACTGATACCCATCGTTCACAATCGTGGTACGACCATTACTGTCAAAGATTTATACTTCAATGTGCCAGCACGTCGCGGTAACTTAAAGTCTATTGCCACTGAATTTGGTCATATTGAGTCAATGGTTCGTGATGTTGCCTTGGCTCGTGCCGATGTAGCGCTCACACTGTTTCATGATAACAAGAAACGCATGTCGCTATCTTCTCATGAAGCGTCATCAACTTTGCAAGCTACAAGTGCTATCTCAAACCATCATGACAATGTAGTAGGTTATTTGCCTTTATCGCGTCTTGAGCAAGCAACAGGTATGGCATTGATTGACAATGCGATACAGATAATGATAGACCTTGCTAGCTTGCTACCACCAACCATGGTAGAGGGTGGTGATAGCGGTTCCAGTCATGACGCCAGTATTCGTGGTTGGATATGGCCCATGCTGCGTCAAGAGTCACAAGATGCATTACCAAAATTGCTGTATGTGAATGGTCGTTTGGTAAAAGAGCCAATCCTGAGCAATCAGTTGCGCCAACTTAGCCACAGTGCTGGACTAAATAGTATTGGCTATGCCTTGTATTTTGATTTGCCAACGCAATGGCTTAATATCAATGTGCATCCATCTAAGCAGCGTATTAAAATTGGCTCGCTTAATAATATTATGGCGCATTTAAATCATGCGATTCAATCAAAACTAAAGCATATTGACGTACCAGAGCAGCCTGCCACACATGACAAACCATTAATAAAAGATAGTACGTTTATAACTGATGCAGGGATAGGTGTTGTACCTACCACACAATCTTACGAAAGTGCTCTATCTCCGAACCGAAACAGGCAGGTGAATACTGCTAAACAGCCATATGAGCACCCAGGCCGTCAGGCAATGTCGCAACCTCAATATCTAGTAGAGTCAGCGTTAAATGGTAGTGAGTCTACAGGTCAGTATGCTAATATCTCAAACAATATATTGGCGGCAACAGCAGATTTACCAACTTGCTTAGAGGTCATTAGTGACTTGGATACGTTAGCACCTGATACTGATACTGATACTGATACTGATATTAGTTTTGCTAAATGCGTTGAGGACACATCATTACCTTGGTTGTTATTTTTTCATCAAGGACAGTGTTTTCTTATTGGAGAGCAGGACTGGCAATCAAAGTTAAGTCAACTGTTTGAAGCAAAGATACTGAGTGGTAATATATTGCAGGAAGCTAAGCAAGCCAATACTGCAAAAGATGTTAATCAACAACTTGTGACTATAAGTCAGCAGATGTCCGCGCAAGACTTGATGCTGTTTATGACAGATATTGAAACGTTGCTCAATAAGCATTCGATTAAAGCTATTAGTACTCATCATTTGGCAGCACTGATGCTTCTATAGTCAAATTCATATCAATCAGCTACATCATTATCCTCGCTAACCATGCTAATGTATCGCTTGCACTCGGTTTGCTTGTATCGAGATTATTTGAGCTCAACTATATTTATCCCTGAAGAAATAATCAATTAGGTTTGATGCTAGCTCCTAACTACTCACTTATAAATAATGATTAAAGGCAATCCTATGGGACAGTCGTCTGAGGGTTTATCTCAACAGCTAACAGATAATAGCGTGGTATGTTTGATGGCACCAACCGCAAGTGGCAAAACCGCACTGGCCTATGAGCTATACGATACAGGGCGCTACGAGCTGATTTCGGTAGATTCAGCGCTGATATATCGTGATATGAACATCGGCACAGCCAAACCGTCAGCTGATGAGCTGGCACGCTACCCACATCACTTGGTTGATATCATTGACCCGATACAAAGTTATAGTGTTGCCGAGTTCGTTAGTGATATTGCCCGTCTTATTGATGAGTGTCACCAAAAGGGTAAGATTCCATTACTAGTGGGCGGTACCATGATGTATTACATGGCGCTACTGGATGGATTGTCACCGGTGCCTGATAGCGATGACAGCGTACGTGCGCGTGTGGAGCAGTGGCGGCAAGAGGAAGGTATTGAAGCTTTGTATGACTACCTTGGTCAAGTTGACCCGATAAGTCATAAGCGCCTTAATGCAACTGATACTCAGCGCATTACCCGAGCAGTTGAAGTGTATCTGCAAACAAACATCCCAATCAGTGACTGGCAACGTCAGCCTAAGCAAGCATTGGCACACAATCCAAATCAGCAATGGTATGCATTGGCGATTATGCCTGAGCGCCCATGGCTGCATGAGCGTATTGCTCAGCGTCTAGATATTATGTGGGATGAAGGATTGGTAGATGAAGTGATTGGTTTACTTGAGCGGTATCCATTGACGCCTAATTTGCCTGCTATGCGCTGTGTGGGTTATCGACAGGTATTGGAGTACTTGGTACATATTAATCATCCAATATTTGAATTACCACATTTGGATAAAGCACAGTTTTACGATGTTTTTGGGCAATATTCAGAATCAGTTGATGGACAAGTAACATCAAATAATACCGCTGTGCTATCAAACCAATTATTGCTACCCAGTAAAGAGGCTGAGGCGCTTGCTTGTCAGCAAATGCAAAATAAGGCATTATATGCTACAAGACAGTTAGCAAAACGTCAGTATACTTGGTTACGTAAAGTGATACAGTTGCCTAATGAGCAGAACCACTCTGAACCTAATAATGTAACGATAAAAACATTCACAACGATGGCACAGGTAAAAGATTATCTGTACTAAAAATTTATAAAGTCTGACTGCTATTCAAATGCTTTCAGAACCATTTTACTAGGGTGTTTCCTCATTTTTGAAATAAGGAAACACCTTAATATGGAATATGAATTTACACATAGAAACCATGATGTATAAATTCATCAGAAAGTAGTGACAATTAGTTTCAAATCATAACGCAGATAACTGTTATAATTTTAATCTATCACAATGAGGGCTATTGTAAATCTATCACAATGAGGGCTATTGTATGGCACTACTGCTTCTCTAATCGTTACTTACTAGTGCGTGTTGATAAAAACAAGCAATGACACAAGTAGTTACTTAATTATTTACAATAATAATGTATTCGCGATAAAGTGGAATCACTTAATAAGAGTTAGGATCTATTTAGATACGTTTTACAAAGATAGCTTATTATTGTATCTACCTTCAGCCATTATAATTAAAGCGACACTTAAAATAATTGGCGCCCAAAATATAACTATATAATATTTAGGAGAGATTTCATGTCAAAAGGACAAACTTTACAAGATCCGTTCTTGAATTCGCTGCGTAAAGATCGCATTCCTGTTTCTATTTTTTTGGTCAATGGCATCAAACTGCAAGGCCAGATTGAATCATTTGATCAATATGTTGTTCTGCTCAAAAATACTGTTAGTCAAATGGTCTATAAGCATGCTATTTCAACGGTAGTGCCAGCTCGAAACCCTCGTAGTAGTACGACACCAAGCACTAGTGCGCAACCCCAAAGCACTCCAGCTAATTATCAAGGTGGTGGATTTGAACGTGGTAGCAATCCTGCTAGCACAGGTGGTTTTGAAGAGCGCGGTTTTGCTTCTAACCGCAGCGGTTTTAATCGTGGTGGTTTTAGCCAAGGTCAAGAACGCGGCTTTGAACGTGGTAGCTTTGGTCAGAGTCAAGAACGTGGCTTTGAGCGTGGTGGCTTTGGTCAAGATCGTGGCTTTGAGAATCCAGCAGATAACGGCGGCTTTGAAGACAGGTCAAACGATGGATCTAATGACAATAATGGCTAAATGTTCACATGCATGATTGAATGTGCATTGTTAAGACCTAATTTATTCGATTAAGACCTGCTTTTATAGTGGGTTTTTTTGTATAAATAAACGTATGACAATGCATCTAGTATAGATATAGTTCAAAGAACTTCTACATGGCTACCACGGTCCCTTTTCTAGATGTAGTACTTGTACAATCTGTAGTCAGCTGCCTTGCACCCATTTGATATTTCTTTGACTATAGTTATTTCTTTCATGTGACGGCAGCTAATTTATTACCGTTTTTGAAATGAACCCACGCACTAGGCATAGTGTAGTAAAATATCTTATTTTTTAGAAAAACAGAGCATATCTATGAACAATTCTCAAACCAATCTAACTCACAAACAATTTATTAGCACAGCTGTTGAAGCAATTAATACCGAGATATCTGCGTTAGCATTATTGACAGAGCAGATAGACGATAGATTTGCGCAAGCCTGTGATATTATTTTGGCTTGCCATGGCCGAGTCGTAGTGACTGGTATGGGGAAGTCAGGGTTAATTGGTCGTAAGATAGCAGCTACGTTTGCCTCCACTGGTACACCTTCTTTTTTTATGCATCCTGGCGAAGCAGGGCATGGTGACTTGGGTATGTTAGTACAGGGCGATGTTTTGCTTGCCATTTCTAACTCTGGTGAGTCCGATGAGATTAAGATGCTACTGCCTGTCGTCAAGCGTTTGAATATACCTTTGATTAGTATTAGCCGTGATAAGCGTGGCATGCTACCACGTGCTGCTGATATCGTCTTGACACTGGGTAAGTCACAAGAGGCATGTCCGCTTAATCTGGCACCAACTTCTAGTACTACAGCGACCTTAGCACTTGGTGATGCCTTGGCAGTTGCGTTAGTGCATGCCCGCAATTTTACGTCAGAAGATTTTGCATTGTCACATCCAGCAGGGGCATTAGGTCGTCAGTTATTGACGCGAGTTGAGGATTTAATGCACCCTAGCTCTGAGCATTTACCGATTATTCACCAGCAAGCACCTTTACAAGATGCGCTTTTTACCATGTCGGCAGGGCGTTTAGGTATGACGGTAGTGACAGATGAAAATGAGAAGGTCGTTGGCGTGTTTACAGATGGAGACCTACGTCGTGGTCTCGAAAAAGGCATAGATTTGCAAACGCCGATGTGCGATGTAATGGTGAGCAATCCACGCCGTATTAGTAAGTCCATGCGTGCATCGGATGCTCTTAGTGTAATGAATGAAAATAGTATCAGCCAGTTGTTAATCATCGATGATGAAGACCATTTAGAGGCTATTATTACGGTACATGATTTGCTACAAGCTGGTGTAAAGTAAGTAAACGGATACGGTAGGTTTAACAATAAAACTTAATAAATAGCCTTAAGTAAGAGGTATGTGATGCAAGACTTAATTAAAAAAGCAGGGCAAGTAAAGTTATTGGTTATGGATGTTGACGGTATCTTATCAAATGGTCAAATTATTTATGATGCCAATGGTATTGAAACCAAAGCATTTTCTGTTCAAGATGGCGTTGGAGTTAAGTCTTTAGCACGCTATGGTGTTTTAACGGCTATTATTACTGGCCGCAGCAGCGCCATGGTAGATAAGCGCACCAAGGAGATGGGTGTTCACTATGTGGTTCAAGGCCGTGATGACAAACTGATTGCCCTAAATGAATTGCTATCAATGCTTGACCCAGCGCTTAATATTACAGCAGCCGATTGTGCTTATATGGGTGATGATTTGCCAGATATTAAAGCAATGCAGACGGTAGGATTTGCTGCAACCGTTCCCAATGCACATGCGGAAGTGATCAGTCGCAGTGACATGGTGACGACCCGTGCAGGTGGTACAGGCGCTGTACGTGAAATATGTGATCTTATTTTGAAAGGTCATGGGCACTATCAAGACTTTATCGCGGATTATACGCTTGATGAAGTAAATAATCAGGGTGAGTCGCCATGAATACTCGTTTATTAATAGTTATTGCCTTGATTATTGCTGGCATTGCAGGTTGGTTTTTTCAGCAGCAAGACGAAGTATCACCGCCAGTTAGTATAGAGGCACCGGATGTTGATTATGAAGCAACAGAGATTAAGGCGGTGCAAACTAACGAGGAAGGTGAAACAGAGTATAAGCTGACCGCTGAATCTTTGACGCATAATCCCGAAACCAATTTAGATGAGATGTCAGGTATTACTATGAATTGGGAGCCTTCTGCAGAAAGTCGCTATCTGATTGAGGCGGGTACGGCTGCCATCAGTCAGCAGACAGGAGATCTGAGTTTGTCAGGTGGCTTCTCACTCATTAGTGAAAACAAGAAAGAATCATCTGATATTGAACCGATAAAGGTGACAGGCAGTACGCTCAAAGGCAATACAAAATCAGGTAAAATATACAGTGAAGAGCCTGTACAGGTCGAGCAAGGAATGAACCGTTTTGAGGCTTCTAGTATGACTGCCAATCTAGAAACAGGTGAATACGAGTTTGGTCAAGTTGCCGTCTCTTTTACCTCTGCTGAACGCCAAGATAAAGCATTGTTTTAATCCTAACAATGCTTATTGTTTATATAATAGAACAGCAGCTCGTATAAAGTTTGCAAATTCTACTACCCATTATAAAACGAGTGATTTTATGAAATCTAAATTTTTGCCTACTTTGCGCTCAAATCCAAAAGTGTATGGCTTCAGCCAATTGCGGATATTGTCAATGGTTATGCTATTTGCATTACCGATTTATAGTCATGCGCTGCCATCAGACTCCAATCAAGAAATAAAGCTATTGGCTGATAAAGCGACTTATAGTGAGCGCACAGGTGTAACCAGTTATTCTGGTAATGTCAGTATTACTCAAGGCACATTTAAGATGACGGCAGATAATATTACGGTCAATTTATCACAGCAGCGTAGTATTAATTCAGCAGTAGCCACTGGGCGTCCAGCTACTATGCAGCAGATAGTTACCCAAGAGAAAGGCCTAGCAAAAGGTCAGGCTAGCAAAATCGACTATAATGCAGTCACTGGTATTATCACTTTGACAGGCAATGCTAAATTGGTTCAAAACGGTGCAAGTTTTGCAGGTAATGTCATTCGCTATAGCCTAAAAGCGGGTGATGTCGAGGCGACTGCCGGTGGTAATCAGCGAGTAGAGCTGGTATTCCCACCTAGTAATAATAGTAGCCAAAGCGGCGTACGTTAATAAGCTAGTTCGTATATTTGTTAATATAGAAACAAGTCTGTTTTCATGTATCCGCGCTTGAATTTTCAACAGTATGAGTAAGTTATGAGTGATAATAAAAGTCTAGATTCTGTAGCAATACATAATAATACAGCACCTGCTGTGCGACTCACGATGCAAAATTTAGGCAAACGCTATGGCAAACGTTGGGTTGTAAAAGATGTCTCATTCTCGGTTGAACAAGGACAAGTTGTAGGATTATTAGGGCCTAATGGTGCAGGTAAGACAACCAGTTTTTATATGGTAGTAGGATTGGTGAACATGGATAAAGGCCGTGTAACCCTAGGAAAAATGGACTTGTCTAAATATGCGATGCATGAGCGTGCTCGTGCTGGTATTGGTTATTTGCCACAAGAAGCGTCTATTTTTCGTAAATTATCTATCGAAGATAACATCCTAGCTATTTTACAAACTCGTAAAGAGTTAAGCAAAAATGAGCAACAGCAAGAGCTTGAAAAATTAATTGGTGAGTTTCATTTACAGCATGTACGCAAATCTTTGGGTATGAGTGTCTCTGGTGGTGAGCGCCGTCGCTGCGAAATTGCTCGTGCATTAGCGGCTGATCCAAAATTTATCTTGTTGGATGAGCCTTTTGCTGGTGTTGACCCAATATCAGTGGGTGATATTAAAGATGTGATTTTAACACTTAAAAACCGCGGAATAGGGGTGTTGATTACCGATCACAATGTTCGAGATACCTTAGCAATATGTGAAAAAGCTTATATCGTCTCAGAAGGTGCGATTATCGCAGAAGGCAGTTCTTCTGAAGTTTTAGAAAATGATTTAGTCAAATCTGTCTACCTAGGTAAAGACTTCCAAGTGTAAAAGTAGTCCGTGCATCTATGGTTTCGCCACTAATGCTGGAATAAATGACTTTTTTATCAATACCTATTTCATTCTTGCTCTTTTTTAGGCTTTTATAAAATATTATCTCTGTATTTCTATAGAGCAATATATATCGTATTAACGGCCAGTTTGCCTCATAAAATGCTCAAGTCAACACCGACAGCAGTGTCAACATATTCTATTTGCACTCTTAACTGATCAGCTTAATAAGGCTTATATGCTATGGCAAAAAGTAAAAGCAGCTATGTCTGTCAGCATTGCGGTGCTCATTTCGGTAAATGGGCAGGGCAATGTGCAGATTGTGGAGAATGGAACAGCTTGGTTGAAGCCCCAAATGTTAGCATGCCACATCATAACAAAAGTTCGGCTAAGCCAGCTGCAAATCGAGCAGCGTCTCGTGTATCAAGTAGCTCACCAGCTGGTAACTATTCTGGTACACATAGTGCAGTCATGCCACTTAATGCAGTTAGTGTGACATTAGATACGCGCTTACCAACAGGCATTAGTGAGTTTGATCGCGTACTTGGCGGTGGCTTGGTTGCTGGTTCTGTGGTACTGATAGGGGGCGACCCTGGTATTGGTAAGTCAACCATTCTATTGCAAACTGCGACAAATATGGCGCGTGCGGATTCATTGGCTGGTAGCGCACTTTATGTAACAGGTGAAGAATCGCTTGCACAAGTAGCTATGCGTGCCAAGCGTCTAGATTTGCCAGCAGATAGATTGCGTGTGCTTGCAGAAACCAACGTGGAAACCATTTGTGCAGCATTGACACAAGAGCAGCCAGCCATTGCTATTATTGACTCTATTCAGACTATTTATACCGATGCTATCAACTCGGCACCTGGTGGCGTCAGCCAGATTCGTGAGTCAGCTGCTATTTTGACTCGCTACGCTAAGCAAACTGGCACAGCTTTATTTTTAGTGGGGCATGTGACTAAGGAAGGTACGCTCGCAGGGCCTCGCGTGCTTGAACATATGGTTGATACCGTTTTGTACTTTGAAGGTCAGTCTGACTCGCGTTTTCGTATGATACGTGCGGTAAAAAATCGCTTTGGAGCGGTTAACGAACTTGGTATTTTCGGTATGACCGACATGGGACTTAAAGAAGTTGCCAATCCATCGGCGATATTTTTGAGTCGTTATGACAAACCTGTGGCTGGATCTGTGGTTATGGTTAGCCGTGAAGGTACCAGACCGTTGTTAGTGGAAGTACAAGCCTTAGTCGATGACTCTCAAGGCTCGCCTAGGCGAATGGCCTTGGGATTAGATTTTCAGCGCCTGTCGATGCTGTTGGCCGTCATGCATCGTCATGGTGGTATTCATACCAGTGGACAAGATGTATACGTTAATGTCGTTGGTGGTGTAAAAGTGATAGAGACAGGGTCTGATCTGGCAGTATTGTTGGCTTGCGCATCAAGCATTAAGGAACGAGCATTACCTTCTTCATTAGCCGTATTTGGTGAGGTAGGACTGTCTGGCGAAATTCGTCCTGTACCTAATGGTCAAGAACGTCTCAAAGAAGCGATGAAACATGGCTTTAAGCATGCCATTATTCCCAAAGCCAACGCGCCGGCAAAGGATGCTCTTCAATTTAAGGGTATCAATGTCATCGCTGTTGAACGTCTTGATGATGCAATTGAGAGTGCATTTGAATTATAGTCAAAGTATTTTTAAATCGCTGCAGCCTCTGTGAATACAGCAAGAAAATAAAATTTGTACCAGTAGCACCATAATACAATCGTATCGGTTTTATGTTTCTTTGACTATATAAACTTATTCGTATAACGTAGAGCAGATAGTAAACTTGAGCATAGGGTCTGTTGAACATTCAAATATTAGGGCTGCTGATTGCTAAAATTGCACCAAACTAGGCGCAAACCGACGATAATGTCGAGACCTTAGCGAGGTTTGTAACAACGTTTGCAAAAATGTTTGGAAGTATTTTAGCATCAGCCCTTCGGGGCAGTACTCTTTTTTGCCAATATATGGCGAAATTGTTTCACCTAGAATGACTAGGCATCAAAAATTTCACTGCATATTGTCTAAAAAATAGTCACTGCCAGCACCACATTTGAATGTTCAACAGACCCTAATAAAAAGCGCCTAGCTATTAGTAGTTAGGCGCTTTTTATTATGTAATCTACATGATGATTTACTGATTCATACTAGACTGATAAATTTACGTGATTATCAGTCTAGTATGAATCAGCCTAGCATTAAGGCGATTTAGTACTAAGGGCCTGCAACTCGCTCGATAGAAACGTTGCCAACACCTTTGCTGGTAATACCCAGTTGCTTAGCGGCACCATAAGATAAGTCTAGTACACGGTTACCATGGAATGGCCCACGGTCATTTACTTTGACGACGACAGTTTTACCATTGGTATTGTTGGTTACTTTGACATAGCAGTTCAATGGTAGTGAACGATGGGCAGCTGTTAAAGCATTCATATCAAACGTTTCGCCACTCGCTGTTTTGCGCCCATGAAACTTACGACCATACCAAGAAGCTAGGCCAGTCTGTTTGAACTTACTAACAGAATTAGAGGCAACGGCTGTTAGACGCTCTAATACATCTTCATCATTGGTTACTTGAGCCGTATCAGCAGCTAATAATGAGCTACTAAGCGCCAATGAAGTAGGTTGGCGTGCTGATTTAACTAGGCTTGATGCACCATCATGTTGGCGGCTGAGCTCACCAAGGACGCGGTCGATATGGGAGGCGTTATCTTGTGAAATCATCGCAAGAGATGTGTTTGTTTCTACAGCGTTTGCATTAGTGATAACTGCAGAGCCAGCAAACAATACTGCTGACATGGTAAATAAACCAGATACACGCTTATTCATAGATACCTCTATAGCTTATACATTAAAATCTAACTCTGATCATATTAGATTGCGTGTGAAAATATCAGATTGACCTGACTATGTCGCATGTTTTAAAGCCTCATTATCAATTTGATCTTATATCATAATTGATACCAAACAAGACTTTTATAGATTTTAATATAGAGTAATTTTTCTATTATCATAAGTGTTCGACTGTAACATGACGGTAGATGCTTATGATACGCTCAAATGATAGTCAAGAATATTGGTAAAGCACATCATCTAAATATGTAAATTGAATACTAAGGTACGTCCTAAACTAATAATGGTTTTCAGTACGACTTTTAGATTAAAACATTAATTAAGTAGTTTATTTAAAAGCTCTAAATCTATAATCGACCAATTATACGGACTAGCCATAACCAGAATATAATTGGGTGAAAACTTTTTTAGTAGCTATGTACAGATTTTGTATCAAAGTACATTTAATTGAGGTTAACGCAATTGTTTATAAAAAACAAGGGCTAAAACCTATCAGTAATGATTATCAAATATAGATTTTAGTAGGGGGTTTTCAAGGATTCTTATTTTTATTTTATTAAAATCAATAATTTGTGCTGCTTGGACATATGGCTGCGCGTGCTTTTTATAGCAATATAAATATCGCATTATTAAAATAATT